>NZ_RJPJ01000011.1:0-70493 GCF_003943395.1 Streptococcus oralis
ACGACGCTTCAACATCGATGTCTTGAAAGTGGAAGTTCCAGTCAATGTCAAATACGTTGAAGGTTTTGGCGAAGGTGAAATCGTGCATACACGTGAAGAAGCAGCAGCTTTCTTCAAAGCACAAGATGAAGCAACGAATCTTCCATACATCTACTTGAGTGCGGGAGTGTCGGCTAAACTCTTCCAAGAAACCCTTGTCTTTGCCCACGAATCAGGCGCAAACTTCAATGGTGTTCTTTGTGGCCGTGCAACCTGGGCTGGATCAGTTGAAGCTTACATCAAAGACGGTGAGGTAGCAGCTCGTGAATGGCTACGCACAACTGGATTTGAAAACATTGACGAACTCAACAAAGTTCTCAAAACTACAGCGACTTCATGGACTGAACGTGTGGAAGCATAAAACAAATATAGAAGAATCCCCTTTTGTTAAGAAGATACTTAAGGTTTTCTGACAAAGGATTCTGAAAATAAAAACTACAACCATAGATGGTGAATAGGCTCTCTATGGTTTGTTTACTTAAGAGAAATGGATCAAAGGAGAGAAGAATGAAAGCATACACAGAGCGTGTATTTGGAAATCATGAGGGCAAGGATGTCTTAGCCTATCGCTTTGAGACGGACAGTGGCTATCAACTAGAAATCATGACTTATGGTGCGACCATCTTGCGCTATGTCACACCTGACAAGGCTGGAAACTTTGCCAATGTGATTTTGGGCTTTGATGATTTTGATAGCTATGTAGGCAATAGTCCCAAGCATGGAGCAAGTGTAGGTCCTGTAGCGGGCCGTATTGCAGGTGCGACATTTGAGCTCAATGGCCAGACCTATAATCTTGAAGTCAACAATGCCAGCAACTGTAACCACAGTGGTTCAACAGGTTGGGATTCAAGTTTGTTTGAATTGATCGAGGTGAGCGACCATGGCTTGACCCTCTACACAGAGCGTACAGATGGGACAGGAGGATTCCCTGGCAATCTCAAGATATGGACCAGCTATCATTTGGAAGAAAGTGGTGCTTACGAAATCAGCTATAAGGTGATAACGGACCAAGATACCTTGGTCAATCCAACTAATCATAGCTACTTCAACTTGTCTGGTGATTTCACGCAGACAATTGACCGCCATGTCTTCCAGCTAAATACGGAGTGCATTTACCCAATTGCTCCAGACGGTGTTCCAGCTAAGACTCCAGATGCTAATCGTGATGTGGTTAAACACATCTACAATGGTGCTTTGTTGAAGGACATCTTTGCAGAGGATGATGAGCAAATCCAGTTGGTATCTGGTTTGGATCACCCATTTGCTCTTCCTGCCGGTCATGACAATGCTGGTTTCCTTTATGACCAAAACTCAGGTCGTTTCCTACTTTTCAAGACAGAGGCCCCTTGCTTTGTGGTCTACACAGCAAACTTTGTGGATGAGAGTGTGCTCATCGGAGGACAGCCAATGGTACAGCACAATGGGATTGCCCTTGAAGCGCAGGCTTTACCAGATGCCATTCACAGTGACTTCAAAGACCAAGTCATTCTCAAAGCAGGTCAAACCTTTACCAGCAAAACTCGCTACGAGCTTGTTGTAAAATAAAAAGAAGAGCTGGTTTCCAGCTCTTTTGAGTTGTCTTCGTTGACATCAGAGGCAGTTTGGCTAATACATGGCTTATTTTCCTTTTTTCTGTTTCTCGATTCTCTCTAACATTCTGTTTTTACGCTCCTCCAGTTCTTGGATTTGCTTGAGCAAAAGATCTGAAAAGTCACTATCGAGTTCTTCAGCCTCTCCACTACTATACCAATCTAAGGCGACAATGTGATTATTTTTATCAAAGCAGAAAATCACATCTCCATCACCGATGATAGACAGAAAAGGGATATAATCTACAAAGCCTAGTTCATGTAATTCTTTGGTCTTCAGTCGAATGTCTAGAAAATCAGGTATCTCATTTGCAATACCATAGACTTTAATACCACGACAGAATGTCCAAAACGGGGCGACATCAAATGCTTTGGCTCTTGGCCACAGTTCCTCCCTAACTTCCATATAGAGTCCGCCTAGGGGTGACATGGTAAACTCTCTAAAGTCGTTTGGAAGACTGATTTGATACAGTTTTTCAAAATCTTCTATATCCTCTTCGGAGGGTTCGTTTCCCATGCAGGCTACAACTTGGTAGGTGCCAGAATCATAATGATGAAAATAATCATAGACTTTTTCTAGTGACATGGTTACACCTCTCTATCCTAGGTAAATATATTCGACAACTAAATCACAAAGCTGATTATCCTTATCATAGCCAAAGTACACAGGATAGACACCATCTCCAAAACCTGATTGGATCATCGGAATGCTTAGGTCAGTGTTGGGAATTTTAAAATTAATCCAATCTCCGCCCTCACGTTGATAAAGGGGATTGTCTATGGCATTTTGAGCAAAAACTGCTGCAAAGAAATCGTCGTAGATATTTTTGTCAGGATTTTCTTTATACCAACTCTCTTCAAAATCGCAGTAGGCATTCTTGGTGCCAACGTCCACTATCGTTGCCAGACCTGCGTCAACTGCAAATCCAAAATAAGAGTCTTTTTCAACAGTGTCTATATCTTCATCACCAGTCAGTGCTTCATAGTAGATGACTGGCACTTGATCTGTAAATTGGATTCTCGTTGCTACATACCTGTAATGGTCTTCTTCTATCTTGGCCACTAAAGTTTTTAGTCTATAGGTCCCTTTGGGTACAGACTGTAAGTAGGGCTTTTCCTCTCTACGGAGCCAGACCAAAGGATCTCGGACCAGAATTTCTCCGCTAGGAAAAGTTACTTCCCCCATATCCAAAACAAAAACTTCCGTGTCCTGTATTTCTTTCCTATCAAAACAGTCTGCATAATTGATAGACGAAGTGAGCAGATGTTTTATTTCTTGGTATTTCTGTAACCATTCTTGTGAAGCTTTCATTTCTTCCATAAACAGTTCCTTTCTAAATCTTTTATTTTAGGTCGGTGCTTTCTGAGTTAGAGATTTGTGTACTCATGATCATTTTTCCTACAAATACATTCATTCTATGCTTTTATTTCCCTAATGATCGAAAAAATTAGGTCTTTAAGATTTTCTGCCACATACACAACTTCATCAGGATCATGGATATAGCCGATAATCTGCCCTTCTTTTCCCTCTGTATTCGGATCAAAATCCAGCATCAGGAAACAGCTGTCACAATACTCCATCCCTTTGAAAAATACTCATCTAGTGCGGGTATATTCCCCTTTATAATATCACCTACAATTTGTGGAATAGATTTAAAATTTCCTATATCTTTTAATTTGACTATTTTAAGTCTCCTACAGAGTATGTATTCATCTGTTATAATTTATTTCCTCTAAAGGAAGCGGATCAGGATTTAAGCCTACCCAGAGAACCGAAAGTTCACACAAACGTTCAGTTATAGTATCTTCATCACTGCCTTTTGCACGGATGCTGGAGATCAGTTCCTTAGTTTCTTCCAGTTCTTCTTCGGAAAGCGGTGTACCTGAAGCGAAATGATTTGGCAGGTCTTTAAGCATGTTCCGGTAGTCTTTATCCCAGTTGACACCGCCATTTCTATAGAGCTCATCCTGTACGCGCCCTGTTATACGGATCACTTCGCCTTGTACTGTTTTCGCAGGTCCGCTTGAAGGAATCAACATCTCCCAAAGTTCATCGTATTGCTTTTGCCAAGGACCATCTTCTACAATAATAGGAGAAACTCCGTCATGTATCTTGCGTTTCGGAGCAGGCTTTACATCAAACAGTTCATAGAGTCTCTCAAGCCCTGCTTCTGTTTCAGTCAAGTAATCTTTATTAAAGTTTTCTCTGTGAAATTCAAAATCCTTTCCGATTAGTTCGACTCTTTCTGCCATATCAGGAGTTACCTCAGCGCCCGCCTTTATGAGCATTTCTGCAATTTCTGCTACCTGTGCAATATTAATCTGCCTACAAGTAGCAAGGACTTCAGCTAGTGGAGTTCGCCCCATAACATTTTTTGCATTAACATCTGCACCTTTTTCAATCAAAAAACTGACTATCTTAGGTCGGAAAAACCTTGCTGCCGTATGTAGAGGTGTACTCCCGTATGTATCAGTTTTTTGTATATCTCCGCCTAATTCATATAGCAGTTTTACAGTATCTCTCCCCAAAGTGGCATGTGTATATAATGGTGTACGCCCATAATAATCAGGAGTATTTACATCTAAACCCTGTTCCACCAGCCAGATAACAAGCTCATCAGGAACACCTCCAAAATGAAGTGCCGTATTTAAGCTGTATCTGCCGTCATGAGCAGTAAGCTCACATTTATCATATACGGCTTTAAGAGCTTCAATATCTCTTGCTGTAATCAGTTCATCAAAATTTTTAGGTAAGGTCACTCTTTTTTTGGCCATTGTTCTTCTCCTTTGATATAAAACTAACATTTGCATTTTACGTTTCTAAACCCACTTAAGCCCATCAACATCTTTTAAAATCATAGATCTTCCATCGTAGTCATTTTTTAACTCGATTTCTTTTTCCTTAACCGAAATGTTGTTGTACCAGTGGTCCAAACTTGCATATTTTCCTGTATGGATATTGATAAGCATGCTTGTTATAGGATCCCAAGTGCCCTTTTCCACTGTTTCTGCAAGCAAATAATAGGCATCTAAAAATATGAGATTTCTTCCATACATCCAAAATGGAAGTTGAATATCTAATAAAGGCAATTTTGCAGAAAAAATATCATCTCCACGTGGTGGCACGGTTTCATAATGAAATTCTATCTCACTCCCATAATATGCTATCGTTGCCTCTTCGCAACCGATGCTTTGAGGAATACCCTCCTCAACTACTAAAAATTCCATTGGCGTCTCCTTATGTTGTAATTGAATGAACTCCGATCAGACTCTCCACGTTTACAACCAGATGGTAAAGGTAATCACCTGCTTTTTATAGGTGACAAATATTTTACCTCTAAATAGGCTGACGAGATGCTGAGCCATGGAGAGGCCAATTCCGTGTCCAGATATGGTTTGGTTGTTATGAGAGGTCTCCGCACGATAAAAGCGCTCAAAGAAACGCTTAATATTAGCTGCTTGTCCATCCTTGTAATCATTAGAAATAGTGATGCAGGTTCGTTTGCGTAGTAGGTAATTTTTGCGTTGTAGTGTCAAGCGAATTGTTCCAGCGGGATCGCAGTATTTTCGGGCATTGTCAAGAAGGATGCTAAGAAGCTCATAAAATTCTTCTTGGGCTACTTTTTCTACAACGTCTGCTTCAATAGAACTTTCAAATTTTTTATCTTCTTTGGTAAAGAGAGGAGCAAAATCTGAGGCAACCTTTTCAGCGATGACGGAGATATTTTGAGGAACTAATTTGATATCCTCTTGCTCCTCGAGCCGAGCAAGTCGGATCAGTCTTCCAATCAGGTGGTTGAGTCGTTCCGTCTGTTCTTTAGTGCTGATACTCCACTCAGTCTCTCCCTCCATTAATTCCTGTAGCTCGGTATTGGCCGAAATGATGGCTAGAGGCGTTTTGAGTTCATGTCCTGCATTGGTGATAAACATCCGTTGTTTTTCATAGTTTTTGATAAAAGGACGAATGACAATCCCTGAAATCAAGGTGAAGAGCAGTATAAGGAGGAGTAAGCTAGCCAAGGCCAGCCAGATAGAGACCTGAAGTAGGGTGTCGCGTTCGCGGATATAGTTAGTTGTCTCAAAGAAGACCAGTAGTTTCCCAGTCGTAGATTGGCTCACTTGGTAGGTAAAATAGCGTCCCTTATGAGTAATAGAACCATAAGTTTCTTGCTTTTTGAGGATGTTTGGAAGAAAACTTTTGACTTCGGCCTCAGTTAAGGATTGGACATTCCCTAGAGAAATAGTGTAGTCATTCCCCTTTTCTCTGACAGAGAAATACTGAAAATTGTAGATAATTCCTTCCTGAATGTTCTTTTTGGTGAAACTTTCCTTGATTTCATCTGTGATTGGGAGTTCGCCTTCATTTTTAGACAAGATGGAGAGGACGGTTTGGATATTATCCTCTGTCTGAGTATAGACGATGCTATTCATCAAGACTAGAAAGAAAGCGAGAATCAGAGCAATAGCAGCAGTGGCTGTGACAATGAACTTGATACGAAGTTTTCGAAACATCTAGTCACCTCCTGTCAGTTGGAAAGGCCCTTCTGCAGATCCTAAGATTTGCAAGTTGGACTGAACACTTTGAAGCTTTTGGCGGAGATAGGAAATATAGAGAAAAACGAGCTCGCGATCCCTTTCTTCCAGCTCATCTGGCCAGACTTGCTCTAGTAGTTGTTGACAACTGAGGGTCTAGTTAGCATGCTGAATGAGGAGGGTCAAGAGTTGAGTCTCCTTTTTCCCTAAACGAATGCTGTTTGTAGCAGCTAATTCTTGTTCGTTAATATCCAAGCGAGTATTTCCTAATTGGACCGTATCTGGGGTATAGTCCTCCAGACGGCGGGCAGTAGAACGGAGCCTAGCCAGAAGTTCCTTGAGAGAGAAGGGTTTGGTCAAGTAGTCGTCGGCACCTGCATCGAGTCCGGTTACACGATCATCTACTTCAGCCATGGCTGTCAGCATGATGATGTGGGTCGTATTGCCCAACTGGCGGATTTCTTTGAGGGCTTCGATTCCAGTTTTAATTGGCATCATGATGTCAAAAATCATGAGGTGATAGTGGTTAGATTTAGCCTTTTCGACAGCATCTTGTCCATTAAAAACAGAATCAACGCTATAGCCTTCGCGTTCTAAAGCAACGGTGATGACGCGATTTAGTTGAGTTTCATCTTCGGCAAGTAGGATTTTCATAGGTTCTCCTTAGTCTTGGTCAGATCGCTGAATCAAATCACGGATGGTCTGCATGGTCAAGTCGCATGAAGCAAGCTCATCGGCACAACGTTTGAGCTCGCGCGTGATTCGTTCAGGATTTTGGATGTTTTTCTTGTACTTCATCTGGTGCTCAAGGCTGGCCCAAGAGTCCATAGCAATCGTGCGTAGCTGGATCTCGATAAAGTAGGTACCTTGGGCATTTCCCAGACAGTCTGGGTAAGGAGTGGTTACTTCGAGGATCAGATGATAGGAGCGGTAGCCGTTGGGTTTGACCTGACGGATATAGTCTTTCTCTTTGAAAATATGGATGCTTGGCATCTGGCGAATATACTTTACGATGCGGTAGATATCATCTGTAAAGCCTGTGATGATCCGAACACCGATAGCATCACGAATTTCTTTAAGAGCGGATTGACTTGTCTGAGGAAGGCCTTTGCGTTGGCATTTTTCACGCATACTTTCCTCGGTTTTGATACGCGCATGCAAATGCTCATATAGTTTGAGGGAGGTTTCTTTTTTGTAATTAGCTGCGGCTTCTTCCATATCTTGAATAAAGGTCTGCAAGATAGTGGGTAAGTAGACTTCGCAAGGGCCATAGATAGAGTTCATAGGCTGGTCCATTCTAAGAATGACTCGTATTGCTACGAGCATAGATTCTAATAGTATTTGTCATTCTATTATACCATGAAAGCGATAGCAGGGTGAGATTCTATTGATAAAGAGGGAACGAGAATTTTGACAAAGGAGTCCATTAGAGATATAATGAAGAAAAATCGACCAAGGATAAGAAGATGACAAACTCAAAGTATATTACACGCCTGAAACGTTCAGAGGGGCAGTTGCGTGGAATTCAAAAGATGATCGAAGAAGAGCGTGATTGTGCAGATATCATTACCCAGTTAACAGCGGTTCGTTCGAGTGTGGAGCGCGTGATTGAGATGATCATTACCGAGAATCTCACAGCCTGCATCAACCAACCCCTAGACGACCCTGAGGCTCAAAAAGAACGCTTAGAAAAGGCTGTTCAGTACCTAATCAAACGAAAATAGTAGTTCTCTATGTGATAGAACAAGATAAGAAAGTAGATCACAGGTGGGAAAGATGACAAAAGAAGAACGAGCAGAAAAATGGTTTCAGAATATTCCTGAAGCAGAAGCCATTCCTATGCAAACTAAAATGGAGATCTGTAGTCAGGTAGCGAAACGAATGGCGCTTATATGGCTTGGCCTACTTGGTGTGGAATGTTTGTTCCTATTCTGGGTCACTGGGGGCGAACTTTTTAATCAAGTAGCGGACTTTCTAAATCAGTTATCAGAAGGGAGTCCCACAAAAAATCGATATAAGGGTCTCGCACTTGCAGGGACTCTTATTTGTCTGCCTGTCTTGATTTTGCCTAGCGTTGTTGCCCATTTCTTTAGACAAGGTTGGATTCAAAAAGAAGCTGAAAAGGTAGTCAAAGTGATGCCCCCTGTTACAAGTGATCAGCCTTATCTAGATGGAGATGAGGGAGCAGATTTTGCGAGCATTTCAGGAAGAATCTTTGCGGATTGGGTGCTAGATGATGGTGAGAAGGAACAAAATGGCTTTGAACTTGAGGAAGTATGGCAGCAACTGGCAGCTGTCCAAGATGGTGATAGGGATTTTCTCATTTTAATACCTCAGCAACCAGTTAAACTAAAGGGGAGTCAGCATGTATCGGATTTTGTACAGGTTTGTCAGGATGAAGATTCGGACGGTTTTCATTTTGAGATCAGTGTTGCCGATGCCGAACGGATCGACGAGAATGTAATCTACGAAAAAAATGGGCTGAGCAAGAAAGAAACTCAAGACATGCTTCGGGCATATTTGGAGAACAGAGTCACATCAGAGCTAGAAGACTGGGAAATTGTACTAGATATGCGGACAAATGAGCAGAAAAATATCTTAATCTATCAGGAAATAACCCAATTGCTAACAGATGATAGTGAGGTACGATCTCGTTTGACCTCCTGTTTTGAATCACCGAAAGCCTATTTCAAGCAGTATGCAGATAGATACGACGAGCGGGGCATAGGCGAAGAAGTCGATGAAGCTACGATAAAATGGCTTGCTATTGCTGATGAACTGCTTGCTGTGGATGCAGTCATTGAGTTAGACTGGAAGACAGATAAGGACGAATTTCTGTACCAATTAACGCCTCTGGCAGCTAAGCAAACTCTTGATTTTGAGGAGAATTGGTTCGACGAGGATGGTGACATCCCTACTTGGTGTAAAGTTTTGGACGAAAGATGGGCTGGACACGATTTCTGTCTTGCTTGTATGGACATTGACAGCGATAGCTATGTCCTCTTTATCTGCAAGAGGGATATTCTGGAAAAATTAGTCACCTTGAGTCACATAATCAATCAGCGTTTCGGCCATGCAAAAAATATGTAATGGCTAGTGTATTTCAAGTAGGGAGCTCAAGATGATTTTTGCATTTAAGGATGCACCCAACACAGCCTGTATAGTTTGTTACCATGTCTTGGCTGGGAAAAATCCGATCATCTTTATCTCCCACGATGAAGAGGATGGCATGTGGCAATTTTTGTGTTCAGAAGACCACACTGGAGAGGATGCACGCCTCATTTCCCTAGCTGAAGCATTTAAACTAGACGCATCCATCGGACAAGTTGCGGATATACTTTGTGGCTATGCGGTGGAAAGAAAAGATGGGCTTGCTGGCTGGAAATCATGCCCATCCTAACAGTTGGGGCTCCGTCTAAGATAACTTGTATGAAAATGAAAGAAACCTAGAGATGCTTGGATATAAATCGGAAGAAAACCCGTTTTTGTTGTATAATTAAAGGTAGTAAGACAAGTTAAAGGAGGCTAGAAGATGGAAGCATACGAAAAAGTAGTAGAAATGCTAAATGGACTAGATATTCCCTTTGAAATCGTGGAGCATGAGCCAGCCTTAACGACGGAGCAGGCAGATAGTTTTATCGAGGGAATCGAAGGTGTCCGTACCAAAACCATGTTTCTCACCAACAAAAAGAAAACAGCCTATTATCTCGTGATTATGGATGACAAAAAACGTTTGGATATGGACTTGTTGAAGGATTTGGTAGGAGCCAATAGAATCCGTATGGCTTCCTCTGATAGTCTGTTTGAAAAAATGATGTTACCAGCAGGTGCAGTATCTCCATTTGGCTTGCTCAACAATACTGACAAGGACATTCAAGTTTATTTCGATAAAGAAATCATGTCGGAAAAACGGATGACTTTTCACCCTAATACCAATGAAAAAACGCTTTTCTTGGACACGACAGACATACTCAAGTTCCTAGAAGCTATTGGTTATGAAGCTCATATCATTGAGTTGTAAAAACGAAAAAGAGTTTGGGACAAAAGTCTAACCTTAAATATAAAAAGCGAACAAAACGAGTTTTCTGACACTCAGAATTCCGTCTTGTTCGCTTTTTTGTCTAATCTATCGATTTTAAAAATTTATAATAAAGAATTCCTAAAATCAAAATCTCTTTGTCCCAGCCTCTTTTATTTATTCTACTTGACCAGGCCAAGCATTCATACCACCTTCTACATTGGTAACGGTGAGCCCTTGGGCGCTGAGAAATTGACAGGCAGAGGCAGAACGCACTCCTCCTTGGCAGATGATATGGTATTCATGGTCAGGTTTGAGTTCTTTGTAGCCTTGCTCCAAGGTACTTAATGGAAGATTTTTGGCACCTGGTGCATGTCCTGCTTGGAATTCATGTACTTCACGGACATCGATAAGATCTAGATTTTCATTTTGATATTTTTCATAAAAGTCAGCCATGCTGATATTAGTTACCATATTCTACTCCTTCTGGGTTAGCCATTTTGTATAGTGAATAAGCGCCGTCAAGGTTTTGGACGGTAAATCCTGCTTGTTTGAGGATACGCTCTGCGATATAGCTGCGCAAACCACTGTGGCAGCTAACGATGTAGGCTTGGTTTTTGTCTAGTTCATTCAAGCGTTCCCGTAGTTCGTTTAGGGGGATGTGAATGGTGTCGACTTTGAGTCGGCCACTTTGGAATTCGCCACTTGTCCGTACATCTAGGAACTTCTTGCCCTTAGCTAGTTCGTCTTCGAGCTGGTACCATTGAATATTGTCGCTGAGACCTTCGATAAGGTTCAAGGCTGCGTAGCCCAGCATATTGACGGGATCCTTGGCAGAGCCAAATGGTGGCGCATAGGTGAACTCCAATTCTGGTAAGTCAAAGACGGTGAGATTTCCCTTGATAGCAGTTGCCAGGATATCGATTCGCTTGTCAACACCTTTCTTCCCAACTCCTTGGGCACCATAGATTTTTCCAGTGGTTGGGTCAAAGAGGAGCTTCAAGGTCATATCAGTAGCGCCAGGATAATAACCAGCATGATCTTTCCCGCTGACATGAAGGGCCTTGTAAGGAAGTTGATTCATGCTAAGGATACGCTCGCTGAGACCAGTCGAAGCAGCTGTCATATCAAAGGCACGAACGATAGCAGTGCCGATACTGCCCTTGTTTGTACGCCCGAGTCCTGCGATGATGTCCGCCACTTGGCGCCCTTGTCGATTGGCAGGAGAAGCGAGAGAGATGAGAGCGTCTTGGCCCGTAATCTCTTGCTTGACGACGATAGCATCCCCAACTGCAAAAATATCTTTTTGACTGGTTTCGTAATGTTCATCGACCAAGATTCCACCACGAAGTCCCAGTTCAATCCCCGCAGCTTTCGCCAGTCCATTTTCAGGTTCAACACCGACAGAAAGGATGGTGAGGTCAGAAGTAATCTTTTGACCGTTTTCGAGAACGATGACTTTTCCTTGGTCTTCAAATCGAGTCGCAGACTGAGAAGTAATAACGCGAATACCGTTTGCCAGCAATTCTGCTTGGACAAAGGCTGCCATTTCTTGATCTAATGGTGGCAAGACATGGGGTGCTTTCTCAACGATAGTAACTTGCAATCCACGTTTGGCCAAATTTTCAGCCATTTCAAGCCCGATAAAGCCTGCACCGATAACGACAGCTTCTTTTGGATGATTGTCCAAGGCTGCCATAATTTCATCAAGATCGGGAACATTGCGGAGCGTGTAGGCGTTCTTAGCTTCTGCCAAGCCTTCAATGGTAGGAACAAATGGTTTAGCTCCTGGGGAGAGGATCAACTTGTCATAGATTTCTGTGAATTCCTGTCCATCGTGTCGCACTGTTACAGTGTGTTCTGCTGGCGAAATCTGGATGACCTCGTGAAATGGTCGCACATCGAGATTAAAGCGTGCTTTGAGACTTTCAGGAGTTTGGACCAATAAACTATCACGATTGGCAATTTCTCCTGAAACATAGTAAGGAAGTCCGCAATTGGCAAAGGAAACAAAGGGTCCTTTTTCAAAAATAGTAATGTCAGCATCTTCCATGAGGCGTCTGAGACGAGTCGCTGCTGACATACCGCCTGCAACTCCTCCAACAACGATAATCTTCATTGATTTCTCCCTTTTAGTTCTATATGACCTTGCCTGTCCAAGCGCTCATACCGCCTCGGACATTGATGACATCGTAGCCTTTTTTCTTAAGCTTTTTCGCAGCTAGTTTGCTTCGTACACCAGAGTGACAAATGACATAAAGTGTTTCTTTTGTCGCAGGTGTATAAGACCCGATTTCGGATAGAGGGACATTCTTGGCATTTTTAATATGACCTCTATGGAATTCCGTAGGCGTCCGAACATCTAGTAGCTGAATCGGTTCCTTGAGTTTAGCTTCTAACTCGCTGGTAGAAATACTGTCAATTTTTGTAAATAATAAGTGAAACATAGGCACCTCCAAATATACCCTTATGGGGTATATTAAATCATAAAGTCAAGCTTTTGTCAAGCAAGTTGTTTTGACTTGGGAGAGGGCTTGGTTTTGAGAGTATAGAAAGCAGGCTATTCTTGACCTTTCAAAGCCTTTTTGATATGATGGCGTCAAAGTAAGTGTGAGGTGATAAGATGACCAGTGAATACCAGAAAATGATAGCAGGAGAACCCTATCATCCGTTTGATCCTGAGTTGCGAGCCTTGGCTCAGACAGCACGTCAGAAGCAGTCAGACTTCAACCAGGAGTTAGATCCCTTGAAAGGGGCGGAGATTATCAAAAGTTGGTTTGGTTCAACTGGGAAAAATCTCTATGTCAATCCACGCCTGGTGGTGGATTATGGTGTTAATATCCATCTAGGGGAAAATTTTTATTCTAATTGGAACTTGACTATGCTGGATGTTTGTCCGATTCGCATTGGGAACAACGCTATGCTTGGCCCCAACTGTCAGTTTTTAACCCCACTCCATCCACTGGATCCGGATGAACGCAATTCAGGGGTCGAATACGGCAAGCCCATCACCATTGGAGATAATTTCTGGGCTGGAGGTGGCGTCATTGTCCTTCCCGGAGTGACACTGGGAAATAATGTCGTCGCTGGAGCAGGGGCCGTGATTACCAAGTCCTTTGGAGACAATGTCGTCTTAGGTGGGAATCCTGCGCGTGTCATCAAGGAAATACCAGTAAAAGAAAACTAAAAAGAACAGCTTGGGCTGTTCTTTTTATGAGTTTTAGTCTTATAAATTTTTCTTCTTTTTGGCTTTCTTGGTCAAGGAGACATCGCACTGGGGGATGTTGGTTTTAAAAATCTATTAAAGGTAGTCTAGAGTTCAAAAATTGTTTTTAGCAGTCCTTTCTAAAAAATTACTAGGCGAAATCTAATCCAAACTAAATTTAAGGAAACTTTCAGAAAAGTTTTAGTTTTGTTTCAGGAATCTTCTGTAGACTGTCTAGCTATATCATACGAAGGAGAGGAAAAAGGTATGAAATCAAAAAAATGGACCCTACTCGTAACGAGTTTAACGGCAATGGTACTGATGGCAGCATGTTCCCAGTCAACAACTACATCCACTACCAAGGCAACGACAAATAGTGCAACAAAAACTTCAACAAAGACAAACCAATCTTCCTATTTTACAGAGAAGGACTATGATACTTCTTATGATGAAAGCACAGCTTCTAAGATTGAGTTATCTGGCTCATCAGCAAACGTCTCTGGAGATGGGGTGACAGTCTCTGAATCAACAGTGACCATCACAAAATCTGGAACCTATGTGATTTCAGGGAAGTCTGACGGAGTGCAGATCAAGGTCGAGGCAGATAAGTCGGCAGATGTTCATCTAGTCCTAAAAGGTGCGACCATGACCAATACCAATGCAGCAATTTCTGTGACATCAGCTGGTCATGTCTACCTGACTCTAGTAGACGGCACGACTAATAGCCTCTCAGATTCAGCTTCAAATAGTGATGATAAGGCAGATGCGGCTCTCTTTTCTAAGGTGGATTTGACCATCAACGGGAAAGGTACTCTCAATGTAGATGGCAAGAAAAACAATGGTATCAAGGCCAATGACACCCTCCATATCACGGGCGGTACCTATAATATCACAGCAGTTGGCGATGCCTTTAATGTCAATGATGAACTTAACATCACTGGTACGACCATGACTATCGATGCCAAAGAAGATGGAGTCAAGGTGGACAATGACGAGGATACTTCAGTCGGGACCATGTACCTATCCAACAACGACATCACCGTCACAGCAGGAGATGATGGCATCCACGCTTCTGGAGACCTCGTTATCGATAGTGGTACCTACAACGTCAAGAATTCGACAGAAGGACTTGAAGGTAAGTCAATCACTATCAACGGTGGGGACATTAGCATCTATTCGACAGATGATGGAGTCAATGCAGCTAATAAAAACGCCCAACAGAGTGAAATCTTCTTCACCATGAATGGTGGGAACCTGACAGTAGAAGTCGGCCAAGGGGACACAGACCCAATCGACTCAAACGGCAATATCACAGTCACAGGCGGAACCATTAAAATGACTGGTCAGACAGGTTTTGACTTTGATGGAACTGCGACCTACACAGGTGGAGATATCTATCTCAACGGTGAAAAACAAACGGAAATCGTCAACTCTATGCCTGGAGGCGGTGGACCAAATGGAGGTCCTCAAGGAAATGGTGGTCCTGACGGTCCAGCCCCTGGAGGACGAGGATAAAAAAGAATCTCCTTTCTCGAAAGAGAAGGGAGGTTTTTGTGTTGTTACTAGAGGAAATGTAAAGATAACTCCTTGACACTCCGTCAGTTTTTGATACAATAGTACAAAATTACAGGAGGTGGGTTATGATTCAGAAGCATGGAATTCCCATTTTGGAGTTTGATGACAATCCCCAAGCGGTCCTTATGCCAACACATGAGGGGTTAGATTTGAAGTTGCCAAAGAAGTGTATCTATGCGTTTTTGGAGGAGGAGATTGACCGCTATGCCCAGGAAGTAGGGGCGGATTGTGTTGGTGAGTTCGTTTCGGCCACCAAGACTTATCCAGTCTACGTCCTCAACTACAAGGGCGAGGAGATTTGTCTGGCCCAGGCGCCCGTAGGCTCAGCCCCAGCGGCCCAGTTTATGGATTGGTTGATTGGCTATGGTGTGGAGCAAATTATTTCCACTGGAACCTGTGGCGTTCTAGCCGATATAGAGGAGAATGCCTTTCTCGTCCCTGTTCGTGCTTTGCGAGATGAGGGGACCAGCTACCACTATGTAGCGCCTTCTCGTTATATGGAGATGCAGATTGAGGCTATCTCTGCCATTGAGCAAGTCTTGGAACAAAGAGGTATTCCTTATGAGGAAGTCATGACCTGGACGACAGATGGTTTTTACCGAGAGACTGCTGAAAAGGTTGCCTATCGCAAGGAAGAAGGCTGCGCTGTTGTGGAGATGGAGTGCTCTGCTCTTGCGGCAGTTGCCCAACTACGTGGTGTTGTCTGGGGGGAATTGCTCTTTACCGCAGATTCCCTGGCAGATCTGGACAACTACGACAGTCGTGACTGGGGCTCTGAAGCTTTTGATAAGGCACTCGAACTCTGTCTTGCCATTGTGCACCACATGTGAGTGTTCTGACTGTTTTTATGGTAGAATGTAGCTATGTTATTCAAATCTTTTTTGGAAAAAATCAAGACGACGTTGTCTCGGTTATCGCCAGCTCGTCGCATCTTTTTAAGTTTTGCCTTAGTTATCTTACTGGGCTCGCTCCTTTTAAGCCTCCCCTTTGTTCAAGCAACAACGTCACAAGCGACCTACTTTGATCATCTCTTTACAACGGTGTCCATGGTCTGTGTGACAGGGCTCTTCACCCAGCCGGTGGCCTCTACTTACAATATCTGGGGCCAGTTGATTTGTATGCTCTTGATCCAGATTGGTGGTTTGGGGCTCATGACCTTTATTGGAATCTTTTATATCCAAGGCAAGCAAAAGCTCAGTCTTCGTGGTCGGGAGACCATTCAAGAAAGTTTTGGTTATGGAGAAACTCAGTCTCTAAAGGATTTCATCCGTTCGATCTTTCTGACGACTTTTCTGGTGGAAGGGATCGGTGCCTTTCTCTTGAGTTTCCGCTTTATTCCTGAATTTGGCTGGGGACGAGGGGTTTTAACCTCTATCTTTTTGGCTGTTTCAGCTTTCTGTAATGCTGGATTTGATAATTTTGGAAGTACGAGTTTGCTAGCTTTTCAAACGGACCCCTTGATCAATCTAGTGATTGCAGGTTTGATTATCACTGGTGGTCTAGGATTTATGGTCTGGTTTGACCTAGCGACCCAGTTTGGGAAAAAGAAAAAACGCCGTCTGCGTTTCCATACCAAGCTGATTCTCTTTTTAACGGCGGGAATTTTACTCTTTGGAACAGTATCGACTCTCTTAATCGAGTGGAATAATCCTGGAACGATTGGAAATCTCAGCGCTCCAGAGAAACTGCTGGTTAGTTTCTTCCAAACCGTCAGCATGAGAACGGCAGGTTTTGCCTCTATTGACTACACCCAGGCTCGACCAGTTACCTTGCTGATCTACATCTTGCAGATGTTTCTGGGCGGGGCGCCTGGAGGGACAGCAGGGGGGCTCAAGATTACGACCTTCTTTGTCTTATTGGTCTTTGCTCGTAGCGAACTATTGGGCTTGCCTCATGCCAATGTGGCTCGGAGGACCATTGAACCCCGAACCGTGCAAAAATCTTTCAGTGTCTTTATTATCTTCTTGCTAACATTCTTGCTGGGCTTGATCCTACTAGGGATAACAGCAGAGGGAAATCTGCGCTTTATCTACCTCATGTTTGAGACCATTTCAGCCCTTGCGACAGTTGGGGTGACGGCGAATTTAACACCAGAGCTAGGTAAGATAGCCCTCAGCATCGTTATGTTATTGATGTTTATCGGCCGTATTGGCCCCTTGACACTACTGGTCAGTGTAGCGGAATACCAGCCAGACAAGAAAGATACGATTCACTATATGAAAGCAGATATCACCATTGGGTAAGAAAGGAAGAACGATGTCAGATCGGACAATTGGAATTTTAGGCTTGGGAATTTTTGGGAGCAGTGTTTTGGCTGCCCTAGCCAAGCATGACATGAATATCATTGCTATTGATGACCACGAGGAACGCATTAATCAATTTGAACCTGTGCTGACGCGTGGAGTAGTTGGAGATATCACGGATGAAGAACTCCTTCTATCAGCTGGGATTGACACCTGCGATACCGTAGTTGTCGCAACGGGGGAAAATCTGGAGTCCAGTGTTCTTGCGGTTATGCACTGCAAGAGTCTAGGAGTGCCGACTGTTATTGCCAAGGTCAAAAGTCATACTGCTAAAAAAGTTCTAGAAAAAATTGGGGCAGACGCAGTTATCTCACCAGAGTTTGAAATGGGGCGCTCATTGGCACAGACCATCCTCTTTCATAACAGCGTAGACGTCTTTCAGCTGGACAAGAATGTATCGATTGTCGAGATGAAAATCCCCCAATCATGGGTAGGTAAGGGCCTCAGTCAGTTAGATCTACGTGGGCGATACAACCTCAACGTACTTGGCTTTCGTGCCTACGAAAATGCTCCTCTGGATGTCCAATTCGGACCCAATGACCTCTTGCAGGCAGATGCCTACATCATGGCCGTCATTAATAACCAACATTTGGACACCCTAGCTGAACTGAGTGAGTAGGAGAGGAAGGGCTACTCTCTTTTCTGATAATTAACGAGTCAATATAAGTATTTTATAAGAGGGATTTAAGAAAAATTTTAACTTTTTCTTAATCCTTTTTAATTTTAGGAGATTATACTAGAGTCATCAAAAAAAGAAAACTCTAAGGAGAATCCTATGAAATTCAATCCAAATCAGAGATATACTCGTTGGTCAATTCGCCGTCTCAGTGTCGGTGTTGCTTCAGTTGTTGTAGCTAGTGGCTTCTTTGTCCTAGTTGGTCAACCAAGTTCTGCACGTGCTGATGTCGTCAATCCGACTCCTGCCCAAGTCGTGCCAGACGCTGCTTCGGTGAGTGAAAAGAGCGACTTACCAGCAGAGGTTCTCAAAAAAGCAGTCGATGTAGCTCTTCCTTCAGAACAGTCTATTCCAACACCTAAAGCAAGTGTGGATACGACAAGCTCTTCAGAAAAAGTGGACGCAACTGCTAAAGAGCCTGCACTAGCACCAAAAGAAGAAGTGCAAGCACAACCTGACTCTAAGAAACAAACAGAAGATGCAGTTAAACCTGTGGAAAGTCCTGTGCCTACAGTTTCTGGACAAGACCGTGAAGCTAGTGAAGCGCAACCAGCGACCACTCCAGCTGAAGTGCAAAAAGGTGTGGCTGACAACACCAAAGACACAGTAGATGTCCCAGCTAGCTACCTTGACAAAGCCAATTTCCCAGGACCATTTACAGCTGGTGTCAATCAAGTCATTCCATACGAATTCTTCGCTGGTGATGGTATGTTGACTCGCCTCTTGTTAAAAGCTTCCGACAAAGCTCCATGGTCAGACAACGGTTCAGCTAAAAATCCTGCTCTCCCACCAGTAGAGAAATTGGGCAAAGGCCTTTACTTCTACGAAGTAGACTTGGCAGGCACCCAAGGCAAATCTGACAAAGAGCTGCTTGACCTCTTGAAACAAAATGGTACGCAAAGCTATAAAGCTACTATCAAGGTGTACGGTGCAAAAGACGGCAAGCCTGACTTAACTAATCTGGTAGCGACTAAAGATTTGACTGTTAATTTGAATGGTTTGACCACACCAAATCAGGTTAAAGACTCTGTTGTTAACAATGTAAAAGACATGATTGATGTTCCAGCTAGCTACCTTGAAAAAGCAAATGTTCCAGGTCCATTCTTGGCCGGTGTCAACCAAGTTATTCCATACGAAGCTTTTGGTGGAGATGGTATGTTGACTCGCCTCTTGTTAAAAGCTTCAGACAAAGCCCCATGGTCAGACAACGGAACAGCTAAAAATCCTGCCCTATTGCCGCTTGAAGGCTTGGCTAAAGGTCAATATTTCTACGAAGTGGATTTGAATGGCAATACGGTTGGCAAAGATGGTCAGGCCTTGCTTGAGCAACTTCGAGCTAACGGAACCCATACATATCTAGCTACTATTAAAGTCTATGGCGCTAAAGACGGCAAACCTGATTTGACCAATCTGATTGCTACTCGTCAAGTAACGATTCAGCTTCGTGGAAAAGAAATGGCGACAATACCATCTCAACAAGGTCAGATGAATACGAAGCCTTCTGAAACAGGCTCTACAGGTACGACTGAGGGTATGATGGGTACAAATCACCATATGTCAGATATGAAGGTCGATCAACCAGCTTCTAGCCCAATGGCTAATATGATGAAAAAAGATGATAAAGCGATGCTACCAAATACTGGGGAAGCTAAAACGGCTACAGCTGGCCTTGGTATCTTTGGTCTAGCCTTGGCAGGTCTTGTTGGACTTTTGGGTTTGACAACCAAACGAGAAGATTAAGATTCAAATCATTTAAACATTAGGGAAAATAGTGTTATACTAAAGCAAGTATAACACTGTTTTTATCGAAGGAGTGTCAGATGAAAAAGACAATTTTGCTGGTTGATGATGAGATAGATATTCTAGATATTCAAAACCGCTATCTTATACAGGCAGGTTACGATGTTTTGGTCGCCCATGATGGTAAGGAGGGATTAGAACTTTTCAGAAAAAAATCTATCGACCTCATTATCACAGATATCATGATGCCCAATATGGACGGTTATGATTTTATCAGCGAAGTTCAGTATATCGCTCCGGATCAACCCTTCCTCTTTACAACTGCTAAGACAAGCGAACAGGATAAGATTTATGGATTAAGTTTGGGGGCAGATGATTTTATAGTCAAACCCTTTAGCCCACGCGAATTGGTTTTAAGAGTGAATAATATCTTGCGTCGCCTTAGCCGTGGAGGAGAGACAGAACAGATCGAGTTTGGTGACTTAGTGATCAACCATGTGACTCATGAGGTTCGCATTGGGGAGCAACCTTTGGAATTGACAGTAAAATCCTTTGAACTTCTATGGGTATTAGCCAGCAATCCTGAGAGAGTCTTTTCAAAGACGGAACTTTACGAGAAGGTATGGCAAGAGGACTATGTGGATGACACCAATACACTCAATGTTCATATCCATGCTTTGAGGCAAGAGTTGACCAAGTATACAAATTCAAATGCTCCTGCTATCAAAACTGTCTGGGGTTTGGGCTATAAGATGGAAAAACCAAGAGGTAGAAAATGAAATTAAAAAACTATATTCTAGTGGGGTATCTAGTGTCGACTCTACTAACGATTTTGGTCGTTTTCTGGGCAGTCCAACGAATGTTGATCGAGAAAAGTGAAGTTTACTTTCTAGTTGGAATGACCTTGATTGCTAGTTTCATTGGCGCTGCAGTGAGTATCTTTCTTCTGTCGCCTGTTTTTTCTTCTCTGAAACATTTGAAAAAACAAGCTCAGGATATAGCAAGCAAGGATTTCAGCACAGAAATCGAAACCAAAGGACCATTAGAATTTCAAGAGCTGGGTCAGGCTTTTAATGACATGTCCCACAATTTGCAAGCCACCTTTCAATCACTTGATGAGAGCGAGCAAGAAAAGAGAATGATGATTGCGCAGCTCTCTCACGATATTAAAACTCCCATTACCTCCATTCAGGTTACTGTGGAGGGAATTCTAGATGGAGTGATTAAGGAAGAGGAGCGGCTCCACTACTTAGCCACGATTGGCCGGCAAACTGAGCGTCTAAACAAGCTAGTGGAGGAATTGGATGTTTTGACTCTTAACACACAACCTCAAGAAACTGCTGATGAAGAAGTCGAAGAGGTCTTTTTAGATCAATTGCTGATTGAGTCAATGAGTGAATTTCAACTCCAGATTGAACAAGAGGAGCGGGATGTTTACATTCAAGTATCACCTGAGTCAGCGAAAATCAAGAGCCATTCTGACAAACTTTCTCGCATTCTGGTCAATTTGTTAAACAATGCCTTTAAATATTCAGAACCAGGAACCAGAATCGAGGTTCTTGCCCAATTAACAGAACAAGAGCTGACAATCAGTGTGAAAGACGAGGGTCAGGGGATTCATCCTGAGGATTTGGAAAAGATCTTTAAACGACTTTATCGTGTAGAAACTTCGCGCAATATGAAGACAGGTGGACATGGCTTAGGACTTGCGATTGCACGAGAATTAGCCCATCAGCTTGGTGGCGAAATCACAGCAGAAAGTCAATATGGCTTAGGAAGCAAGTTTACATTCAGCCTCAATTTGAAATAAAGCTGTAAAATCCCTTTACAAATCTAGCTTTTCATGGTACAATAGCCTTTGTGTGAAATAGCAGCAGGAAAGCATGAAGCTCGTCAACAGGTGTCTTATGACAAGTAACCTTGGCTGTTTAGGCGAAGGGCATCTGCACGAATCAGGGCTTTCTAAGTGACTATTTCCACCGAAATATTATTTATATCAGGAGGACATACACATGTCACGTTATACAGGACCATCTTGGAAACAAGCTCGTCGCCTTGGCCTTTCACTTACAGGTACAGGTAAAGAATTGGCACGTCGTAACTACGTACCAGGACAACACGGACCAAACAACCGTTCTAAATTGTCAGAATACGGTTTGCAATTGACTGAAAAACAAAAACTTCGCTTCACTTACGGTGTAGGTGAAAAACAATTCCGTAACTTGTTCGTACAAGCTACAAAAATCAAAGGTGGAATCCTAGGTTTCAACTTCATGCTTCTTTTGGAACGTCGTTTGGATAACGTTGTTTACCGTCTTGGCCTTGCGACTACTCGTCGTCAAGCTCGTCAATTCGTAAACCACGGTCACATCCTTGTTGACGGAAAACGCGTTGATATCCCATCATACCGCGTAACTCCAGGTCAAGTAATCTCAGTTCGTGAAAAATCATTGAAAGTTCCAGCAATCCTTGAAGCTGTTGAAGCAACTCTTGGACGTCCAGCATTCGTATCATTCGACGCTGAAAAATTGGAAGGTTCATTGACTCGCTTGCCAGAACGCGACGAAATCAACCCAGAAATCAACGAAGCACTTGTCGTTGAATTCTACAACAAAATGCTTTAATTTTAAGAAATATCTTACAGAAAGCCTACAACAGTGGGCTTTTTTCTTTGTCTTAAAATGTTGATTTCTGGGTTTGGTTGGTAATTGAGGAATCATTTTTACTCAGAGAGAATGTTTCTGACTCTGGTCTAAAGAAATCAGTTGTTTTAGGCGACTTTTCCGCCCTCATTTTCAGCTTTTGTGCTAAAATAGATTTATAAATTGAAGATAAGGGATGTTTATGAAATCAGGGAATGGATTTTTGAAAGGCTGCCTCTATTTCTGGGGAGGTTTGATTCTACTGGGACTCTTGGCTGAGTACGCTGTCCCCTTGGCAATCTGTAGTCTAATTGGTATTGGTGCTTATGTACTCTATCGACGCAGGGGCAATAATCGTTCAGTAGAAGATCAGATTGAACTTTTAAAAGCGCGGATTCGCCAAGCTGACAAAGATATCCAGCAGTTAGAGGAGACCCTGTCTGAAAAAGGACCAGCGGTCTATAAAAGTCGAGCCAGTCAGGTGTTGCTTGAACTGAGTGAGATTCATCAAGAAGCCAATCAGTTTAAATCTTATATTGGTGATTCTGTTTATGGTCGAATTGATAAGAAGGTTCGCTCAGTAAGGGCAACTATCAATGTTCAGCTAGAGCGTCTGGAAAGAGATAGTCAGATAGATATTGAGAATATGGAGCCCGAGGAAGTGGCGCCAGAATTGGCTCAGACGCTTGCCAATATTGCGCGTGACCATCAGGAAATCATAAATAAAATCGAGGCTTCTGATTTTGGAGACAAGGAAGAATTGGCAGCCATCCATAACTTAAAGATGGAGAAATTTCAGACCGTTTTAGAGGGTTATTTAAAGATTAAGGCGAATCCTAAGAACTATAATCGATCTGAGGAACGCTTGGAACAAGCTAGAGTAGCCATTGAACAATTTGACCTTGAGCTGGACCAAGTTTTGAGAGAACTCAATGAAACAGATATGCGCGATTTTGATATTAGCCTGCGTATCTTGGGCAAAGATCGCAAAGAATAGGGTAGACACAAAGGAGTAACCATGACAGAATTTAATTTTGATATTGATCAGATTGCTAATAATACGGTGGCTAAAGTGGACAAAACCACTGAAATCATCGGGACAAACACAGGTTCAGTCCAGACCATCACCTTTCTTGAAAAGCTAAGTCCTGAACAGCAAGAGGGAATCAAGGCGCGCGTGCCCCAGTTAGTAGATCAGTTTGTCACAGACCAAAATGCTCTCTTGGACTTTGGTCAATCAGCGGTGGAAGATGTCAATGGTACGGTTAACCGTATCTTGACCGAGCAAAAGAAACTGCAAATTCCACAGGTGGATGATTTGTTGAAAAATACCAACCGCGAATTGCAAGGTTTTGTAACCAAGTACAAGAATGCTGAAATTGCAGAATTGGAAGAAAAGCCAAACTTTTTGCAAAAATTGTTTAAAAAGAGCCAAAATAGTCTACAAGAATTTTATTTTGACTCAAAAACAGTTGAGCAAAAGCTAGATGGTATGGCTGCAGCAGTGGTCAAGCAAGAAGATGTGCTTGCTCGAAATATTGTTTCTGCTGAAATGCTGATTGAGGACAATACCAAATCCATTGAAAATCTAGTGGGAGTAATTTCCTTTATCGAAGCCAGTCAGGCAGAAGCTGGGAATCGCGCTGCAGAATTGAAGGCTCAAGTTGATCAATTAGATGCAACAACGGTAGAATATCAAATCAAGTCCCAAGAATTAGCTCGTATGGCTGAAGTGGTCAATACACTGGAACAACAACATACAGAGTATGTTAGCCGCCTTTACGTAGCTTGGACAACGACTCCACAGATGCGTAATCTCGTCAAAGTTTCATCGGACATGCGTCAAAAATTGGGCATGCTTCGTCGCAATACCATTCCAACCATGAAGCTTTCGATTGCCCAACTTGGTATTTTGCAACAATCGATGAAATCAGGTGTCGTGGCAGATGCCATTGTCAATGCGAACAATGCTGCTCTTCAGATGCTAGCTGAAACCAGCAAGGAAGTGATTCCGCAGATGGAACGAATTGCCCAAAGTCCAACAGTAGCTGTTGAATCGGTTACCAAACTTGCTGAAAGTCTAGTTGCTCAAAACCAAGGTATCGTTGCTGCCATTGAGTTGGGACGCCAGAAACGTGCTCAACTAGAAACAACCATCGTCAAATCTGCAGAAATGATCAACGACTCTGTTAAACTCCGCGATGAGAAAATCGTCCAAGCCCTTCTAGACCAAGGAAAGGCTGCGCAGAAAGAAGTACAAGAATAAAAATAAATCCTCTGCAATGTAGATTTGCAGGGGATTTTATTCGTTTTTGTGAACAAGCCAGGTGGAATACTTTCTCCCAAGCCAGAGAGCAAAGAGGAGATTGATGACGACGATGCCTGAACCGACCAGTGAATATAGGAAAAATTCGCTGGTCGAAACTCGCCACAAATGTACAATGTCTGTAATCAAATAAGCACTGATAGGAAAACAAAGGATAGAAGTAATCAGAGCAGGGATATACTTACCAAGAAATATTGCTTGCCCGATATGGAGCAAGAGATGAAACGTAAAGGCTACAAATCCTCCTAACCAAACTAATTCGAGCGCTCTAGATTGAGTAAAATACGCTAATAAAGTGATGGTTAAGACAAGGATGAATTCCTCAAAAACAGCAAGGGCAAATCCCTCTGTTGTCATTTCTTTATGGATCTTGAGAATAGTTGGAGCCTTTTGAGTCAGTAAGGTTTCGTTGAAATGAATCCAAGGGACAAGACCGATAATTTCTTCCATATCGTGAAAGATAAAAAGTAGAGGAAACATCCAAAGATAAAACGCCATAAATCTCTCCTGAAAAGCTAAAGATTGCTCGCCAATCAAGCAAAAAACGCCCAGTAAGGCGTTTTGAGTTAGGTATGCTTACTTAACTTCTGTAAACACAACGTGCTTGCGAAGTTTTGGTGAGTATTTCTTCAATTGAAGACGGTCTGGAGTGTTACGTTTGTTTTTAGAAGTAAGGTACAAGCGTTCACCAGATTCTTTGTGTTCAAGTGTAATATTTACGCGCATGGTATCTCCCTTCTATTATTCAGCTGATGCAGCTTTAGCGATTTTACGTCCTTTGTAGTATCCTTTAAGTGATACACGGTGAGAACGTGAGTAATCCCCAGTAGTTTCGTCAAAGTTTACAGATGGAGCTGTTACTTTGTAGTGTGTACGACGTTTGTTTTTCTTCGCTTTTGAAGTGCGACGTGCAGGTACTGCCATTTTGATTTCTCCTTTAGGTATTTAAATTCGATTCAATCTAGTGATTTTCATCAACCATACTAGGATAACACATTTTTTTTGTAAAGTAAAGTTACTTGACAAAAAAAGATGAAAAAATTAGAAGTTGTTGATCGGAATTTTCTGAAAATTCAAGAATTTTATTCTGTTCTTCATGCGAAAATTGTGCTATAATAGTAAAAACTGAAACGGGAGGGATAAGATGACTGAATTAGATAAACGTCACCGCAGTAGCATTTATGACAGCATGGTTAAATCACCAAACCGTGCTATGCTGCGTGCTACTGGTATGACAGATAAGGACTTTGAAACACCGATTGTGGGAGTGATTTCGACTTGGGCGGAAAATACACCATGTAACATTCACTTGCATGATTTTGGGAAATTGGCGAAAGAAGGTGTCAAATCAGCAGGTGCTTGGCCTGTTCAGTTTGGTACCATTACCGTAGCGGACGGGATTGCCATGGGAACGCCTGGTATGCGCTTCTCTCTAACATCTCGTGATATTATTGCGGATTCTATCGAAGCTGCTATGGGTGGTCATAACGTCGATGCTTTCGTTGCTATCGGTGGTTGTGACAAGAACATGCCTGGTTCTATGATTGCTATTGCTAATATGGATATCCCGGCTATTTTCGCCTATGGTGGGACTATTGCACCGGGTAATCTTGATGGCAAAGACATTGACTTGGTTTCTGTCTTTGAGGGTATCGGAAAATGGAACCACGGTGACATGACAGCTGAGGACGTGAAACGTCTTGAATGTAATGCCTGTCCGGGCCCTGGTGGCTGTGGTGGTATGTATACAGCTAACACCATGGCGACTGCTATCGAAGTTCTCGGTATGAGTTTGCCAGGATCATCCTCTCACCCAGCTGAATCAGCTGACAAGAAAGAAGATATCGAAGCAGCAGGACGTGCTGTTGTTAAGATGCTGGAGCTTGGTCTCAAACCATCAGACATCTTGACTCGCGAAGCTTTTGAAGATGCCATCACTGTAACCATGGCTCTCGGTGGTTCTACAAATGCCACTCTTCACTTGCTTGCTATTGCCCATGCGGCTAATGTTGACTTGTCACTTGAGGACTTCAATACGATCCAAGAACGTGTGCCTCACTTGGCTGACTTGAAACCTTCTGGTCAGTATGTCTTCCAAGACCTCTACGAAGTCGGTGGTGTACCTGCGGTTATGAAGTACTTGTTGGCAAATGGATTCCTTCATGGCGACCGCATCACATGTACTGGTAAGACCGTCGCTGAAAACTTGGCTGACTTTGCAGACCTCACACCAGGTCAAAAAGTTATCATGCCACTGGAAAATCCAAAACGTGCAGATGGTCCGCTTATCATCTTGAACGGGAACCTCGCTCCTGATGGTGCGGTTGCCAAAGTATCAGGTGTTAAAGTTCGTCGTCACGTTGGACCAGCTAAGGTCTTTGACTCAGAAGAAGATGCTATCCAGGCAGTTCTGACAGATGAAATCGTTGATGGCGATGTTGTCGTTGTTCGTTTCGTTGGACCTAAGGGTGGTCCAGGTATGCCTGAGATGCTGTCCCTTTCATCCATGATCGTTGGTAAAGGTCAAGGAGACAAGGTTGCCCTCTTGACAGATGGACGCTTCTCTGGTGGTACTTATGGTCTGGTTGTCGGACATATCGCTCCTGAAGCTCAGGATGGTGGACCGATTGCCTACCTCCGTACAGGAGATATCGTTACGGTTGACCAAGATACCAAAGAAATTTCCATGGCCGTATCTGAAGAAGAACTTGAAAAACGCAAGGCAGAAACAACCTTGCCACCACTTTACAGCCGTGGTGTCCTCGGTAAATATGCCCACATCGTATCATCTGCTTCACGCGGAGCTGTGACAGACTTCTGGAATATGGACAAGTCAGGTAAAAAATAAACTTAAAAAGCAAGCCAATCTCGGCTTGCTTATTTTCATCTTCAAAAGTGATTTGCCTGCTTATACTCAATAAAAATCAAAGAGCAAACTAGAAAGCTAGGCGCAGGTTGCTCAAAGCACAGCTTTGAGGTTGGAGATAAAGCTGACGTGGTTTGAAGAGATTTTTGAAGAGTATTAACGAGGTGGCAGTCCAAGGGCGATACGGCCGTAGCGACTGATTCGTGTAATCTTCCAAGCAGGCGACCAGGTGACTTCAACCTTGACATCTTCGATACCCTCGACTTGTTTCAGACCTGCCACGATTTCGATAGGTAGGCTTTCGGCGCAATCGCAGGCAGTGTCGGTAAAGGTCATGACAATCTTACAGAGACCTGTTTCATCCAGATTGATTTCATAAATCAGCCCTAGATTGTACACATCCAATTCCACATCTGTATCAAAAACCTTTTCTAGTTTTTCGATAATTTGGTCTTGCAAGGCCAAAGCGCGGTCATTGATTTTGATATCGTCTCTCATAACAGTCCCTCCACGTGATAAATATCCTCTATTTTCTCATAATTCTGACAATTTAGCAAGTTTTTGATGAATTTTCTGAAAAATATGATAAAATGAAGAAAATACGGAATCAAGGGGAAGTCTATGGAGCAGATTGGAACAGTCTTTAGACAATTACGAGAGTCAAGAAATATTTCATTAAGACAAGCAACTGGGGGACAATTTTCGGCTTCTATGTTGTCCCGATTTGAAACTGGTCAGAGTGAGCTTTCGGTGGAAAAGTTTCTATTTGCCTTAGAAAATATATCTGCGAGTGTGGAGGAAATCCTCTTTCTGGCTAGAGGTTTTCAGTATGATACAGATTCTGAGTTGAGAAAAGAAATCACAGATATCTTGGATCCAAAGAACATAGCACCTCTAGAGGACTTGTATCGCAAGGAGTATCAAAAGCATGCCGATTCTCAAAACAAACAGAAACATATTCTAAATGCTATTATTATCAAGTCGTATATGAAGAGCATGGATGAAACGATAGAGTTAACAGCAGAGGAAGGGAAAATCCTTCATGATTACCTGTTTTCTACCGAGATTTGGGGGATGTATGAACTCAATTTGTTCTCAATCAGTTCTCCATTTTTATCTGTTTCTCTTTTTACTAGGTATGTACGAGAGATGGTACGGAAATCTGATTTTTTAATGGAAATGTCTGGAAACCGAAATCTTTTTCACACCATGCTATTGAATGGTTTTTTAGCCAGTATTGAGTGTGAAGAATTTACCAATGCCTGTTATTTTAAACGTGTTATCGAAGAGCATTTTTACAAGGAAAACGAGACCTATTTTCGAATTGTCTATTTGTGGGCGGAAGGTCTCCTTGATAACAAGCAAGGCAGAGTCAAGGAAGGTCAGAAAAAGATGGAAGATGCTGTCCGTATTTTTGAGATGCTTGGCTGTAACAAATCTGCCGAATACTATAGAAAAACGACCGATTGTTGAATATCTGCAAACCAAGAAAAAAATTTGAAATTTGAAGCGATAGAACTCTTGCCCTCTCTCAGGTCATTACAAAAGTTCTATCGTTTTTTCTTATTTTGTGTGTTGCATATATTCAAAAGTTCTCCATCTCAAATTTCTAAGTGCTATACTATAGTCATACTTCATATAGAACTTATACTCTTCGAAAATCTCTTCAAACCACGTCAGCTTCCATATGCAACCTCAAAACACTGTTTTGAGCAACCTGCGGCTAGCTTCATAGTTTGCTCTTTGATTTTCATTGAGTATTCGAACAAGAAGGGAGATTATCTATGAAACTATTGTTTAGAAATCCAGCTTATAGAATTTTGACTTTATCACGATTCTTCAATGCTTTTGGTGCTTCTATTTTTAACTTGGTATTTATTGTCTATGCATCGACCTTGCCACAAGCCTCTTTTTCAGTTGCTGTAGCAAATATTGTGATGATTCTTCCAACTCTCTTCACAGTTTTTGTAGGGATTCGGGCAGATTACACGAGGGACAAGATCAAATGGATGACTTACAGCGGTTTGTTTCAGGCTCTTCTCTTTTTTCTGGCAGCTCTGGTGCTTGGTCAAGCCAGTCTCTTTGCCTTTTCTAGCTTGTGTTTGATCAATGTGATCAGTGATGTGATTAGTGATTTTGCAGGTGGTTTGCGCATGCCTCTTATTAAGGAAAAAGTGGCTGAAAATGATCTGATGGAGGCTTATTCTTTTTCCCAGTTTATCACCTATATTTCAGCTATTGGTGGTCAAGCTTTTGGAGTCTGGCTCTTAGGTCTATCGGTCAATAATTTTTCTCTCGTTGCGGGAATCAATGCCTGTTTTTTCCTAGTATCAGCCGCTATTCTCTTTTTAGGAAGAAGCAAATTGAACCTGTCAATTTCATCTCCTGATGGTGAAATCCTAAAAAATGAGAAGCTTTCTATCAAAGAGCAGTTCCTAACAATTTACCGAAATTTACGTCTCGTTTTTCTTAAAAGTGGACAGAAAAACTTTGGTTTTATGATCTTTGCTGTCTTGCTTATCAATGCCTTGGGTGGCGCTTTAGGAAGCATTTATAATATCTTCTTTTTGAGCCATTCTCTCTTGAATTTTTCTTACACAGAGGCACTATTTATCGAGCAAGTCTGTGTTTTATTAGCTATCATCATCAGTAGCCTTACGGGCAATGATTATTTTGGGAAGCAGTCCTTGCCTAGATTGATGATGTGGGCGACATTAGGAGTTAGTCTAGTTGGTCTGGCTAACTTATTCAATCAAGTCGTGCTTGGTTTGCTATTCCTCTTTTTAACTCTGTATGTGTCTGGTAAAGTTTCACCAAAGATTAGTGCTATGCTCATGAAAAATCTAGCTCCAGATGTTCTAGCTCGTACCAGTAATTTTTTGGGTTTATTGTTTACCTTATCAGTACCTCTTGGTACAGCCTGTTTTTCACTTGTAGCCGTATGGAATATGCAGTTGACTTGGATCTTTTTTGTTGTCCTTTCCTTGCTGGCTATCCTTCTGACAAGTCTTAATCTTAAAAATGATATTTGAATCCTAATTTTTTTTCTCACTGTTTTAATCCCTCTATTTATGGTAAAATAAGACTATTAAGTTTAAAGAGGATTCCCTATGAAATTACAAAAACCAAAAGGAACGCAGGATATTTTACCTGCTGAGTCTGCTAAATGGCAGTACGTTGAGGGCTTTGCCCGTGAAATTTTCAAGCGTTATAACTACGCAGAAGTGCGCACGCCTATTTTTGAGCACTACGAGGTCATCAGCCGCTCTGTCGGGGACACGACCGATATCGTAACCAAGGAAATGTACGATTTTTACGACAAGGGTGACCGCCATATCACCCTCCGACCAGAAGGAACTGCGCCCGTTGTTCGTTCGTATGTGGAAAATAAACTCTTCGCCCCAGAAGTTCAAAAGCCAAGTAAGTTCTACTACATGGGCCCTATGTTCCGCTATGAGCGTCCACAGGCAGGTCGTTTGCGTCAGTTCCACCAGATTGGTGTGGAGTGCTTTGGTTCGAGCAATCCAGCTACCGATGTAGAAACGATTGCTATGGCAGCCCACTTCTTGAAAGCGATTGGCATTCAAGGTGTCAAATTGCACCTCAACACTCTCGGAAATCCTGAGAGCCGTGCAGCCTATCGTCAAGCCTTGATCGACTATTTGACACCGCTCAAGGAGACCTTGTCTAAGGATAGCCAGCGTCGTTTGGAGGAAAATCCTCTCCGTGTCTTGGACTCTAAGGAAAAAGAAGACAAGGTGGCAGTAGAGAATGCGCCGTCTATCTTGGACTTCCTTGATGAAGAAAGTCAAGCTCATTTTGATGCTGTGCGTCAGATGTTGGAAAATCTGGATGTAGACTATATCATCGATACCAATATGGTGCGTGGTCTGGACTACTACAACCACACGATTTTTGAATTCATCACTGAAATCGAGGGCAATGAATTGACAGTCTGTGCAGGAGGTCGCTACGATGGCTTGGTTGCTTACTTTGGTGGTCCTGAAACTGCTGGCTTTGGATTTGGCCTTGGTGTAGAGCGCCTGCTTCTCATCCTTGAAAAGCAAGGTGTGGCCCTCCCTATCGAAAACGCCCTAGATGTTTATATCGCAGTCTTGGGTGAAGGAGCAAATGTCAAGGCCTTGGAGTTGGTACAAGCCCTTCGCCAACAAGGATTCAAAGCAGAGCGTGATTACCTTAACCGTAAACTCAAAGCTCAGTTCAAGTCAGCCGATATCTTTGCGGCTAAGACTCTCATCACCCTAGGTGAAAGTGAAGTCGAAAGCGGACAAGTGACGGTTAAGAACAACCAAACCCGAGAAGAAGTGCAAGTGTCACTTGATGCTATCAGTCAAAACTTCTCAGAAATTTTTGAAAGATTAGGCTTTTAATAGTAGAAAAACTGGTCAGGATCTTATTCCTGACCTTTTTCTTTTGCAAAATGACAACAATCATAAACTTTTTGACAAATATACTTGTCAAAAAGAAAAAGATGTGTTACAATGTAAGCAAGTTAAGAGTAAAGGAGAAAGGAATGCTGAAAAATCGTTTAAAAGAGCTTCGGGCTCGCGATGGTCTCAATCAAACCGAACTAGCCAAGCTAGCAGGGGTTTCCCGACAGACCATTAGTCTACTAGAACGGGACGAATACACCCCGTCCATTGTAATCGCCCTGAAGATATCCCAGATATTTAATGAACCAGTTGAATCGGTATTTCGCTTAGAAGAGGATGAGTGATGAACATGTATAAAGTGATCTATTATGTAGTTGCCATAGCTCTATTAGTCAGTGTGTTTCTACTGATTGGGATGGACCTAGGCTGGTTTAATCCGTATCAAAGTGACCAATTTGTTTGGGCCTACTTTGCTCTCATCCCAGTAGTTGAATGGATTGAAAAGAAAACCAAAAATCTAGCAAGTGAAAAAGGAGAATGAATATGAAAAAGTTTTTAGCAGATTTTCAAGTAGATACTGAACACAAAGAACTTGCTGGTGTTTGTACAGGTTTAGGAAATTATTTTAACATTCAAGCCAATATCGTTCGTTTGGTGACAGTCTTGTTGTTTCTCTCTTCTACGGAGATTGGGATTATAACAGTAACTCTCTATGCCTATCTAGCGGGTTGGCTTGGGAATGAACCCTTGGGAGATGGAGCAAAAAAAGCTAGAAATCAAGCTATTCTCTTACTTGCTGTTTGTTTGATTTTGGTGTCACTTGGAACAGAAGGCTTAACAGCTATTTATGAATCAGGGAAAGCATTTGGTCAGTGGTTGGTTGGATTAGTTTAGAAAGAGGATGAATATGAAAAAGAAACATTTATTAATTCTGTTGGGGAGTATACTGTTAGGTGTTTTATTGGGAATGATCGGTACTGGCTTTGCTGATCTTCGTTCAGGAATTTCTCAAGATCAAGTACTGTTTGTTTTAGATACCTTCTTTTTCTGGCTTGGAATTATTTCAACAATTTTAGCTCTTTATTTTACCAGAATGAGTCGTAAAGCCTACAATAACTACCAAAGAGAAGAAGATGATGAACAAAGTGAACAGGACTATATTAGGATGTATCGTTTCTTAGATTATGGTACAGTGGCTAACAGTACTTTGCTAATTAGTATGTTATTCAGCTTAGTTGCTATGTTTCCTGAGTTTAGATTATCTTTATCTCCTTTTCTCTTAACCATACTTGTAATTTTTGTGGGTAGCTATTGCTTCAACACGACTAGCTTGATCCGTAATTATAAACTTTCTATCATGCCAACCCCTAAGGAAATGTTAGAATTCCTAGATACTTATGATGAGGGAGAAAAACAAGCAGAAATGGAAGAAGCTTACTTAACCTTGTTCAAGATTAATCAGACGATCTTGCCAGCTATCTATATTCTCTTGATAGTTTTATCACTGGTGTTAGGTGAAGTACAGTTGATTGCTTTAATTATAGCGGTTGCTATTCATATTTATATCAACCTTGCACAATTAAGAAAAACAAAACGTTACTTTAAGTAAAAGGAGTTCCTATGATTCGTGTTGAAAATGTAAGCAAAAGTTTTGGAAGCAAGAAAGCTCTGAATCAGATTTCTTTTGAGATTCAAGAGGGTGAAATTTTTGGCTTCCTAGGACCTTCAGGCTCAGGTAAAACAACTATGATCAATGTTCTGACGGGTCAGTTGGCTGCAGATCAGGGGGAGACAGTTCTCCTAGGGAAGTCTTCTCAAGCTCTAACTTCAAATGATTTGGAACAAATCGGGATTGTTAGTGATAGCAGTGGTTTTTATGAAAAGATGAGTCTTTACAAAAATCTGCTCATTTACGCTAAGTTATATGGCCTTAAAGCTTCTAGAGTAGATACAGTGCTTGATCAAGTTGGGTTATCAGATGCTAAAAATCTTATCGCGGAAAAACTATCTACAGGTATGAAACAGCGAATGTTCTTGGCTCGTGCTCTTCTAAATGCTCCCAAAATCCTCTTTCTAGATGAGCCAACAAGTGGTCTTGATCCTACCACTTCAAAATCGATTCATGCTCTTTTACAGGAACTGAAGCAGGCTGGTACAACGATCTTTTTAACAACCCACGATATGAATGAAGCAACCTTGCTTTGCGATCGACTCTCTCTTTTAAATAAGGGAAACTTGATTGAGTATGGCAGTCCACAAGAGATTATCCAGAAATACCATGAGGATAAAAAGGTTCGTTTACGCTATCAAGATGGGCGCGATCAAGTGATTCCTTTTGAAGAATTGCCTCATTTGAATACGACAAATCTAATAGCTGTTCATTCTTGTGAACCGACTTTAGAAGAAATCTTTATTAGATTGACAGGAGAAAAGTTAGATGTTTAGAAAATTAAATGCCCTTCTTTGGTTAAGATTACAAGTTCTTATTAGTAATTCAACTTTGTTGGCGACTCTATTGATGCCCTTTGGTATTGCTATCCTGTATAATGAATTCTTAAACAAGAGTGGAGAATTGACTATGTTTCTCCTCTCTATGAGTTTGACGATGGTCTTGAGTATGGGAAGTGGTTTTATGGTATCGATTATGATGGCAGAAGACAAGGAAAAGCGCAATCTTAAATCACTCATTCTAAGTGGTGTGACAGCAACAGAATATACTCTTAGTATGCTCGTTATCCCTATGTTGATTATGTTGCTTGGAATGATTTTACTCCCAATCTATCTTAAAGTAGATGTATCAGGTTACTTATTTGCCTATGTTATTTATTTGATCCTAGCAACGATTAGTATTATTTTTCTCAACCTTCTAATCGGTGGGGTATCAGATACTCAGTCTAAAGCGCAAGTCTATAGTATCTTTCCTATGTTAATTGTCTCTTTTTTACCTATAATTGCTCTTCAAAATGATACGGTTCAAAAAGTGTTGGATTACTCGTTCATCGGTCCTATTGCAAATCTTTTAAATAAAAAAGGTGGAGAAATATCTTTTTCTAACATCGGTATGTTACTTGCTTGGGTAGTTGTGTTAGGAATAGTGAATCTCTTCGTATTGAAAAATAGTTATAAAGGAAAATAGGAGGCTCATATGAACTTACTTAAAAACCTTGGCTGGTTTCTTCTAGCTGTTCTATCCTTTTTCTTTGGTTATGGTCTAGTTCAGAGTATGGCTTTATCAGCTCTTGGACTAGGGGCTTCAATCTTTGGAGTCTTGCCACTTTATGTTGCCCTGTCAGGGGCCTATGTTTATGGAGTTTACAGATGGTATCAGACACAAAAGGTTAGCATCCAGACGACGGTTTTTAATCGTTTCATTTGGTTACCAACCCTGGTTTTGCTAGTGGCGATTACAGCCCAGTTCTTTTTGCCGGATGATCCGTCGGTCAATCAACAAATCGTATCTCAATTGACAGTGGCTCAGCCTGTCTTTGGTTTCTTTATGGTGGTGGTCTTTGCTCCTCTGACGGAAGAACTCATCTATAGAGGGATGCTGGCGCGCTATCTCTTTCCTAAGCAGAACAACAGCAAACAGACAGCTCTGTTTCTCCTCGTATCGAGTGTGCTTTTTGCCTTGATTCATTTTCCAGGAACTTTGCAACAGTTTTTAGTTTATGCCAGTCTGGGATTGAGTTTGGGACTGGCTTATGTGAGTCGAAAAGGTCTTCTTTATAGCATTTCTTTACACGCTTTGAATAATTTAATCGGCTTTTTGATGATACTCATGCTATAATAGAGTCAGGAGGTCACATGAAACGAGTAATTTTATTAGCAGTGATACAGGCAATCGTTCTCTTCTTTATCATCGGGGCACTTGCCTATGCCTTTAAAGGCGACTTCTTTTACAACTATTTAGCAGTTGTCTTTGCGCCTATTGCAGGTGTCTTGCGTTTTGCTTCGGCTTATGCGACGGAGATTGTTCTACCTAAAAAGGCAGCTGAGATTGCTGAAAAGCGTAAAAAAGGTTAAGAATCATAATCAGAGAATCCGATGACGTTTTCATCGGATTTTTTGTCTGTTCGTTTTGATTTCTAAAGGCAATCAAACTTTTCTGCTGATTTTCATGAAGAGACTGCGCTTTTATGGTAAAATAGTAACAGAATAAAAGAGGAGAGAAAACATGAAACGTAGTATGTATGCTGGTCGTGTTCGTGAGGAACACATCGGACAAGAAATTACCTTGAAAGGATGGGTTGCCCGTCGTCGTGACTTGGGTGGTTTGATCTTTATCGACCTTCGTGACCGTGAAGGGATCATGCAGTTGGTTATCAACCCTGAAAAAGTATCTGCAGAGGTTATGGCAACAGCTGAAAGCCTTCGTAGCGAATTTGTTATCGAGGTGACTGGACAAGTCGCTGCGCGTGAGCAAGCCAATGATAAATTGCCAACTGGTGCGGTTGAGTTGAACGTGACAGCTTTGACAGTGCTTAATACAGCTAAAACAACGCCTTTTGAGATTAAAGATGGTATTGAGGCCAATGACGATACACGTTTGCGTTACCGTTACCTTGACCTTCGTCGTCCAGAAATGTTGGAAAATCTTAAGCTTCGTGCTAAGGTGACCCACTCTATCCGTAACTACTTGGATGAGTTAGAGTTTATCGATGTGGAGACGCCATTCCTTTCTAAATCAACGCCAGAAGGGGCGCGTGACTATTTGGTGCCATCTCGTGTCAATAAAGGGCATTTCTACGCTCTTCCTCAAAGCCCACAGATTACCAAACAGCTCTTGATGAATGCTGGTTTCGACCGCTATTACCAAATCGTCAAATGTTTTCGTGACGAGGACTTGCGTGGTGACCGTCAGCCTGAGTTCACCCAGGTCGACTTGGAAACATCCTTCCTTACGGAGCAAGAAATCCAAGATATCACAGAAGGCTTGATTGCGCGCGTGATGAGGGAAACAAAAGGCATCGAAGTAACACTTCCATTCCCTCGTATGAAGTACGATGACGCGATGGCTCTTTACGGTTCTGATAAACCTGATACTCGTTTTGACATGTTGCTTCAGGACTTGACAGAAGTTGTCAAGGGTGTTGATTTCAAAGTCTTTTCAGAAGCACCTGCTGTAAAAGCCATTGTGGTCAAAGGTGCTGCGGACAACTATTCACGTAAAGATATCGACAAGATGACCGAAGTAGCCAAGCAGTACGGGGCCAAAGGTCTTGCTTGGGTCAAGGTTGTGGATGGAGAATTAAACGGACCAGTTGCTAAGTTCTTGACTGGCATCCAAGAAGACTTGTCGACAGCTCTTGGCCTTGAAGATAAGGATTTAGTTCTCTTTGTAGCAGATACGATTGAAGTAGCTAATGCAACTCTTGGTGCCCTTCGTGGACGTATTGCCAAAGAACTTGGCTTGATTGATAATGATAAATTTAACTTCCTTTGGGTTGTTGACTGGCCAATGTTTGAATGGTCAGAAGAAGAAGGCCGTTACATGAGTGCCCACCATCCATTTACCCTTCCACAGGAAGAAACGGCTCACGAATTAGAAGGTAATTTGGCTAAGGTTCGTGCCATTGCTTACGATATCGTTTTGAACGGTTATGAGCTTGGTGGTGGTAGTCTTCGTATCAACCAAAAAGACCTTCAAGAACGTATGTTCAAGGCTCTTGGATTCTCAGCTGAAGAAGCAAATGACCAGTTTGGTTTTCTTCTTGAAGCCATGGACTATGGTTTCCCACCACACGGTGGTTTGGCTATCGGTCTTGACCGTTTTGTCATGTTGCTTGCAGGAGAAGAAAATATCCGTGAAGTCATTGCCTTTCCTAAGAACAACAAGGCAACCGACCCAATGACACAAGCCCCATCAACAGTCGCTCTCAAACAACTAGAGGAACTAGAGATTCAATTGAAACCCTCTGCCTTAAAAGTTTGAAATATTGAGTAGAAGAAGATGAAACAAGCAAAACAAATTAAGCGGTGGCGCTATTATCTGCGCCGCTTTGCTTATCAGATAAAGATGTTGCGTGTGTTGCAAAGCATCTCTAAGGAAAAATATGATGAGAAGATTTCTGCTTCTCTGGTATACGGTTTTCTATCAGCAGTTGCGGTCAATTTCTTTTTCCAACCAGGGCATGTTTATTCGAGTGGTGTGACAGGTTTGGCGCAAATTATCTCCAGTTTGAGCATTCACTGGTTTGGTTTCCATTTACCAGTATCCGCAACCTTTTATGCCATTAATATCCCGCTGATGATTTTGGCTTGGTATCAGATTGGACATAAATTTACAGTCTTTACCTTTATCACGGTATCCATGAGTTCCCTTTTTATCCAGTTTGTGCCCGTTGTGACGCTGACAGAGGATCCCATTATCAATGCTCTCTTTGGGGGTGTTGTCATGGGCTTGGGAATCGGCTTTGCTTTGCGCAATAGTATTTCCAGTGGAGGTACAGATATTGTCAGTCTGACCATTCGCAAGAAAACGGGGAAAAATGTCGGCAGTATTTCCTTCCTGGTCAATGGGACTATCATGTTGATTGCTGGGTTGACCTTTGGTTGGAAATACGCCCTTTACTCCATGATTACCATTTTTGTATCCAGTCGTGTGACAGATGCGGTCTTTACCAAGCAAAAACGGATGCAGGCCATGATTGTGACCAGTAATCCTGACAAGGTAATCGAAAAAATCCATAAAAAATTGCACCGAGGCGCTACCATGATCCACGATGCAGAAGGAACCTATAATCATGAGAGAAAAGCAATCTTGATTACGGTTATCACACGAGCAGAGTTTAATGATTTTAAACACATCATGAAACAAGTTGATCCGACAGCCTTCGTCTCTGTATCCGAAAATGTCCACATCCTAGGACGATTTGTAGAAACAGACAATTAGACATGAAAAAACCAGCTCTGGAGCTGGTTTTTATTTTTCGATAATTTTGTGGGCGATTAACTGACGGTAACAAATCTGTCTATTATTTTTCGCGTCATTGATAATCTGCAAAATCGTTTCAAATGATGTTCGCCCAAGTTCCAGACTATTGATATCGACATAGGCTACTAGGTCGAGTCGTGGATTGACAGAGTCGAAACTCAAGACAGGAACAGTTAACTGATGCTTACTAATGTAGTCGCAAACCCCTTCAGCCAAAAGGCTGTCGGTTGTGATGATAGCATCAATCTGCGGATCATGCTTAAATAGGAGTTTGCTGAATTGATAACCTTTTTCTTCTAGAAATTCATTTGCAAAGTAGGTCAGGTTCGTATCAATCGAAAGTTGGTGTTGTTTAAGCGCTAATTCGTAACCTTTTAGACGGTCTTGCGTAACGAAAAGTTTCTTGGTTCCTCCGATAAAGGCAATTCTGCTGCAGCCCTTTTTGATGAAATACTCTGTCGCATCAAAGCCGGCTTGGACATTATCATTGTCGACAAGTGGGATAAAGGGTGAGAGGGATTTTCCAAGGATGAGGAAAGGAAACTGTTCTTCCGCTACGAGCTTCACTAGTGGATCTTCTTCTTGGGCGTAGAGGAAGATTAGACCATCGACACGTTTCCCATAGACCATTTGTGAGATGGCATTGAGACGCTCCTTCTCATCTTTACCAGTTGCAATCTGAATAGCATAGTGGTTTTCAGATGCGACTTGGGCGATCCCTCGTAGGACAGATGGGAAGAAAGGATTTTGGTAGAAGGCATCTGAGTCGTCAGGCAATACCAAACCGATAACTTGAGTATAGCTACTTACCAAGCTACGAGCATTGAGATTGGGATGGTAATTGAGTTCCTTCATAGCCTTGCGAACTCGTTTTTTGGTTTCATCACTAATTGTTGATTTGTTTTGAATAACGCGGGTTACGGTTGAAGGTGAGACACCTGCAGCCTTGGCCACATCTTTAATCGTAACGGGCATAAAAATCTCCTATTTATGATAATCTGGATCACGGAAATGTGTCTTGTAAAAAATAGTGACCAGATAAAGAACAAAAAGAATGTTCTGTACAGTGATAAGGGTTGACATATTTTGGCCAAAAAGTCCCAAAATAAGCGTAATCAGAGTTGGTAATCCTAAACAGTTCAAGATAAAATGGTAGCACTCTTTAAAGGTCCTAAATGAAAAGAGGCGTGATTTTTTGGTGATATAAAGGAGAAGACTAGCTCCAAGAGAGACAATGAAGAAATTCAAGCCGAAGAGGAAACTAGCACCAAGGACGAGAAAGAGACTGATATAGACACGGTTCTGCTGGTACCAGTCTTTAGAAATCGCTTGGGTTAAAGCTTCCTTACTCTGGAAACTCTCCGTTTGAATGGCGTGGTAGCGAATGCGGGTCAGTTCCTTGCTTTCCTTGCTGATGATGAGTTCTTCAGTATCAAAATGAAGTTGCAAATCCTTTGGCAATTCTTTGCTTGGACTTGGACCAATCAGAAGAGAAGCTTGCTGATTTTTAGTTCCAGCATAGTTCAGCTTTCCATCAACGCTTTGTGCATTCTCTGACAAGTCCATGATCGCTTCATCTGTCAATGGAGCGTAGACATTATCGATAAAAGTATCCAGTGGATAGGTTTCCTGCGAGCTGTTTTGAATGGCAATTGGAACCATAGACAAACTGATGAGGAAAATGCTAGTAAAGAGAAGCTGAAACCAGTTGAGGCCGAAACGTTTTGATAGGGGCTTACGAAATCCCCAGATACTAGAGAAATACGAGAATGGATATGGAAGCATAGGCATCTTTCTAAGAGTGTTTTCTATATGAGTATTATTATATAGAGAAATGTACTTTATTTCAAGTCTAGTAGATAAATTGCTTTTTGAAAAGCGGATTTTGCTACTATTTGTGGTCTTGTGTCTAATCTTTCAACTTTACAAGCAAGATCCAAAATGAAAAAGGGTGGCGGGGATATATTATCCCTTGTCGCCACCACTTGTAAGTCCTGAAACAAAGTTCTTTTGTAGGAAGAAGAAGAGAATACAGATTGGAAGGGCGATGAGGATAGCACCTGCTGAGAAGTAGGCAATCTTCATGTTTTTCACGTTGTTAACGAAGGTTTGGAGACCGACGGCAACAGTAAAGTATTCTTTCTCACGAAGCAAGAAACTAGAGAGAATGTAGTCTCCGAAAGGTCCCATGAAGGCCCATAGAGCTTGTACAGCCACCATTGGGCGAACAAGTGGGAGAACAATTTGCCAGAAGCGACGGAAGTGTCCGGTACCATCTAGTTTTGCAGATTCGTCTAGAGACATTGGTACGGTATCGAAGTAGCCTTTCATGAGCCAAGCATTCATCGGGATACCTCCACCGACGTAGAGGAAGATGAGGAACCAGCTATGGTTAAGGGCGTTCAACATAAGGGCCATAACGAAGAAGGCTGTCAAAGCGGCCATGGTTGGCACCATTTGGATGATCAAGAAGAAGACCAAACTTTGCTTACGAGCCAAGAAGTTGTAACGACTGTAGGCGTAACCTGCAAGTACAATGATACTAGTTTGTACAGCCATTGTAATAAAGGCAATAATCAAAGTATTAAGGTACCAAGTACCATACAAGGTTTCGGTGAAGAGCCCTTTAAAGTTATCAAAACTAAAGTCGACGTTACCATCTAGTTTAAAGGCTACGACATTACCAGTCTTGAAGGCTGACATAATGGTAATCAAAAGTGGATAGATGATCACGATTGATAGGCCAATCAAGTAGAGGTAAGTGAGGGTTTGAGTCAGTCTACGTTTGAGTTTGATTGAGTTATTCATCTTAGACGTCCTCCATATCAAATGCGTGTAGTTTCTTGAATGCGATCATAGAGATAGAGATGACAATGATAGAGATAATCAAGGTAACAGCTGCCGCCATAGAGTATTGTGGGGCTGTACCTGTTGTCAAACGGTAAATCCATGAAATCAAGATATCAGTTGAACCGGCTCCACCACCAACGCTACCAGGTCCTCCACCATTGAAGAGGTACATGATAGAGAAGTTGTTAAAGTTGAAGGTGTATTGGCTAATCAATGTTGGAGCTGCAACAGCCAAGATCATTGGGAAAGTGATGTTGCGGAATTTTTGCCAAGCATTGGCACCATCGATGTAAGCTGCTTCGTAGAGGTCGTTAGGAATAGACTGCAAGATACCCAAGGTCAAAACGTAGATATATGGGAATCCTAGCCAACCTTGCATCATAATCAAGGCAATCTTAGTCCAAGTTGGGTCCGTTTTCCAAGGTATAAGAGCACCGTCAAGGAAAGGAAGGACCTTAGACAAAAGAGGCAAGACTTGAGTGTTGATCGCTCCGACACTATCGTTAAACATGTTTGAGAATGTCAAGATAGTGATGAAGGCTGGAACTGCCCAAGGAAGAAGGAAAATAACACCGAAGATACGTTTTCCTTTGATAAATGGTTGGTTGGCAATGATTGCTGTAAAGATACCAATGACAATCTGCAAAGTAGAAGCAGATAAAGCCCAGATAATGGTCCAAGAAAGAACGGAACCAAAGGCTGAACGGAAGGTACTCAAGCTCCAGATATTTGTGAAGTTCGTTAAACCAACCCAGTCCAACAATTTATTTGGTGGCAAGTGTTGGAAGTCATAGTTGGTAAAGGCGATCATCAAGGTTACGATAACTGGGAAGATAATCGCAAATGTCATCGCTACATACGATGGGATAATCAAAAGGTATGGGAATCCATTCTCATAAATACCTTTAATCATATCCTTGAAGGTATGAGCTACAGGAATACCGTTGTTGATACGTTTAGCAGTTGTATGTGCGTCCTTGATATTAAAGATATAAAAGAGCAAGTAAACGACAACAAAGATAGAATGGAAAGCACCACGAATCAGCATGAAAAGTGAATTGTCACGACCAGGTTTGTCACCAAGAGTGACCAAATTGCTCAATTCAGGGGTTGCAAGTGTTAGAAAATACAGAACAAATAAGACAGTAACACCAAGGAAAATAAATCCTTTAGCTTTTTGTTTGTTATAGATTTGTCCTAAACCAGGAATGATTGACAGCAAGGCTGCTTTGCGAGGCTGTTGTTTTTCCATGATTACTCCTTTCATAGGATGCGAGATAAAACTCGGATTCAATCGTAAGATACGTACGTATAATAATAGGCGTATCTATAAATTCAAAGGGGGATTTTGCTTCCACCCCCCTTGAACAAATCAATTATTCACCAAATTTTTGTTTGATTGTGTCCTTAATCAATGTTACAGCATCATTAGCAGCTGTTTTCGCATCTTTCTTACCACTTACAGCATCAAAGAGCATTGTTTTAGCTGGGTCCCAAACAGCTGACATTTGAGAGATGTTTGGCATTGGTTGAGCGTTCTTGAACTGTTCAATCACGGCTGTTGTCAACTCATCTTTTTTGCCTTCAGCATAAGTACGAGCTTCAGTATTAGCTGGGATTTCGTTTGTTACATCGTAGAATGCTTTTTGTTGTTCAGTTGAAACTAGGAAGTCTACAAATTTTTGAGCTCCTTCAAGGTTCTTAGTGCTTGCTGGGATAACCCAAGCTTTACCACCACCAAATGTTTCATAGTTTTTACCGTTTGGAAGAGTTGGGATAGTCGCAACACCGTAGTTTACTTTAGCATCTTTGAATGCTTGAGCTTTCCAAGGTCCGTCGATGATAGCAGCAGTTTTACCTTCTTGGAATTGAGTTTGGATTAAGTTTGGAGCTCCTTCAGTATCTTGCATACCTTTAGGCCATTTTTCGTACCAAGATTTAGCGTATTCGATACCTTTGATTGCTCCGTCGTTTGCAAGTCCGATATCTTTAGGATCTTTACCGTTTTGGCCAAATACATAACCGCCATTACCAGCAAGAAGTCCGTATGCGTAGTAGAAGTTTGTCCAGTCAGCTAGGAAGGCAGTTGTTTTGCCATCTTCACCAGCGAAAGCGTATTTGCTGTCTTTAGCAAGGTTTTCCAAATCAGCAAATGTTTTAGGAGCTTCTTTAAGCAAATCTTTGTTATAGTACAAAACGAGTGATTCGATGACAGCTGGAGCACCATAGACTTTACCACCAACAGTTACAAGTGATTTTGTTTTATCGTCTGTCTTCGCACCGTCGCTAAGAGTAACTTCTGAAAGTTGTCCGTCAGTACCAAGGCTACCTACACGGTCGTATGGAGCCATCATAACATCAGGAGCTTTACCAGATTGGTTGTCTAGAGAAAGGTTATCAAGACCACCCATTTGGTCTCCTGTTTTGATGGTAACTTTTACGCCAGATTCTTTTTCATAAGCTTTTGCAGCTGATTCAGCAAAGGCTTTATATTGGTCTTCAACGTAGAAAGTGATTTCTTTCGCTTCTGAAGAGCTAGTATCAGCTGCTTTGTCAGCAGTTTTGCTTCCGCAAGCCACCAAGAGCAAGCTAGCGAGAGTAGCAGTTCCGAGCACAGCAGCGCTCTTCATGAATTTAGATGACATAGTGTATTCCTCCTAAAGAATAACAGTATAATTTATTTAGAAAACGCAAACGTTTTCTTTTATGAGCTTAGTATAGCACAAATAGAAAACGGTTGCAAGCGTTTTTAAAAAGTTTTTTAAAAAAATTTTAAGGTTTCAAACATTTGTCAATGCCCTTATTATATAGGAAAAAACTTTAAATCTTTCTTTCTCTTGAATTGAAAATATATTAGGAAAACGATTGCGTAAATTCGGCTCGGTTTTTCAGAAAATAGAGCAGATATTGGGAATGAATTATCTTAAATCAGAAAATCTTTAAAATTTTTTTCGCTTATTTCGTAAAATATCAGTGGGAATAAGTTTTAGTTAGATAAAAATAATTCAAAAAAATTTTTAAAAACGCTTGCATTTGTCTTTGAAATACGCTACACTTAACTTAACGCAAAGGTTTGCGCCTTGATTGCGCAACGTTTTATAACAAACACATGAGGTGCTATTATGAAAAAACGTCAAAGTGGTGTGTTGATGCACATCTCTTCTCTGCCAGGAGCTTACGGGATTGGATCATTTGGTCAGACTGCCTATGATTTCGTCGATTTCTTGGTTCGTACCAAGCAACGCTACTGGCAAATCCTCCCTCTTGGGACAACAAGCTATGGAGATTCTCCATACCAATCATTCTCAGCCTTTGCTGGGAATACGCATTTTATCGACCTTGATATCTTGGTAGAGCAAGGCTTGCTTGAAGCTAGTGACCTTGAAGGTGTTGACTTTGGTAGCGATGCATCTGAAGTCGACTATGCGAAGATTTATTACGCACGTCGTCCGCTTTTAGAAAAGGCAGTTAAACGTTTCTTGGAAGTGGGAGACGTCAAAGCTTTTGAGAAGTTTGCTCAAGACAACCAATCATGGCTCGAACTCTTCGCAGAATATATGGCTATCAAAGAGCATTTTGACAATCTTGCTTGGACAGAATGGCCAGATGCAGACGCTCGTGCTCGTAAAGCTTCAGCACTTGAAAGCTACCGTGAGAAATTGGCAGACAAGTTGGTTTACCACCGTGTGACTCAATACTTCTTCTTCCAACAATGGTTGAAATTGAAAGCCTACGCTAACGACAACCACATCGAAATTGTTGGAGATATGCCAATCTACGTAGCGGAAGATTCAAGCGATATGTGGGCAAATCCACATCTCTTCAAGACAGATGCCACTGGTAAAGCAACTTGCATCGCAGGATGCCCACCAGATGAGTTTTCTGCCACTGGTCAGCTTTGGGGGAACCCAATCTATGACTGGGAAGCAATGGACAAAGACGGTTACAAATGGTGGATTGAACGCTTGCGCGAAAGCTTCAAAATCTACGATATCGTTCGTATCGACCACTTCCGCGGTTTCGAATCTTACTGGGAAATTCCTGCTGGTTCCGATACAGCGGCACCTGGTAAATGGGTGAAAGGTCCAGGCTACAAACTCTTCGCAGCCGTTAAGGAAGAGCTTGGTGTGCTAAACATCATCGCAGAAGACCTTGGTTTCATGACAGATGAAGTCATCGAGTTGCGTGAACGCACTGGATTCCCAGGAATGAAGATTCTTCAATTTGCCTTCAATCCAGAAGACGAAAGCATCGATAGCCCACACTTGGCACCTGCCAACTCTGTTATGTACACAGGAACACATGATAACAATACGGTCCTTGGTTGGTACCGTAATGAGATCGATGATCCAACTCGTGAGTACATGGCGCGTTACACCAACCGTAAAGAGTATGAAACAGTGCCGCATGCAATGCTTCGTACAGTATTTTCATCAGTGAGCTTCATGGCTATTGCAACCATGCAAGACTTGCTAGAACTAGATGAGGCGGCTCGCATGAACTACCCATCTACTCTTGGTGGAAACTGGTCATGGCGTATGACAGCAGACCAATTGACACCAGCTGTTGAAGAAACTTTGCTTGACTTGACTACAATTTATCGCCGAATTAATGAAAATTTGGTAGAATTAAAGAAATAAGACAATATCAGGAGACACAAAAATGTTACCATTAAAAGAATTTGTACAAAAGCATTACAATAAAACCATTGCAGAATGTAGCAATGAAGAGCTTTACCTTGCTCTTCTCAACTACAGCAAGCTTGCTAGCAGTCAAAAACCAGTCAACACTGGTAAGAAAAAAGTTTACTACATCTCAGCTGAGTTCTTGATCGGTAAACTCTTGTCAAACAACTTGATTAACCTTGGTCTTTATGACGATGTGAAAAAAGAACTTGCAGCTGCAGGTAAAGACTTGATCGAAGTTGAAGAAGTCGAATTGGAACCATCACTTGGTAACGGTGGTTTGGGACGTTTGGCTGCCTGCTTTATCGACTCAATCGCTACACTTGGTTTGAATGGTGACGGTGTTGGATTGAACTATCACTTTGGTCTTTTCCAACAAGTTCTTAAAAACAACCAACAAGAAACGATTCCTAATGCTTGGTTGACAGAGCAAAACTGGTTGGTTCGCTCAAGCCGTAGCTACCAAGTGCCATTCGCACACTTCACATTGACATCTACTCTTTACGATATCGACGTACCTGGTTACAAGACAGCTACTAAAAACCGCTTGCGTTTGTTTGACTTGGATTCAGTTGATTCTTCTATCATCGAAGATGGTATCAACTTTGACAAGACGGATATCGCTCGCAACTTGACTCTTTTCCTTTACCCAGACGACAGCGACAAGCAAGGTGAATTGCTCCGTATCTTCCAACAATACTTCATGGTGTCAAACGGTGCACAATTGATCATCGACGAAGCAATCGAAAAAGGAAGCAACTTGCATGACCTTGCGGACTATGCAGTTGTACAAATCAACGATACTCACCCATCAATGGTGATCCCTGAATTGATCCGCCTCTTGACTGCGCGTGGTATCGAGCTTGATGAAGCAATCTCTATCGTTCGTAGCATGACTGCCTACACTAACCACACAATCCTTGCTGAAGCCCTTGAAAAATGGCCTCTTGAATTCTTGGAAGAAGTGGTTCCTCACTTGGTATCAATCATTAAAGAATTGGACCGTCGTGTAAAAGCAGAATACAAAGATCCGGCTGTTCAAATCATTGATGAGAGTGGACGTGTCCACATGGCTCACATGGATATCCACTATGGATACAGTGTTAACGGGGTTGCGGCTCTTCACACTGAGATTTTGAAAAACTCAGAGTTGAAAGCTTTCTACGACATCTACCCAGAAAAATTCAACAACAAAACGAACGGTATCACTTTCCGTCGTTGGCTCATGCATGCTAATCCAAGCTTGTCTCACTACTTGGATGAGATTATTGGCCGTGGTTGGCACCATGAAGCAGATGAGCTTGAAAAACTCTTGTCATACGAAGACAAGGCTGCTGTCAAAGAAAAATTGGAAAGTATCAAGGCTCACAACAAACGTAAATTGGCTCGTCACTTGAAAGAACACCAAGGTGTGGAAATCAATACAAACTCTATCTTTGATATCCAGATCAAACGTCTTCACGAGTACAAACGCCAACAAATGAACGCTTTGTATGTCATCCACAAATACCTTGATATTAAGGCTGGTAACATCCCTGCTCGTCCAATCACAGTCTTCTTTGGTGGTAAAGCAGCTCCTGCCTACACAATCGCCCAAGACATCATTCACTTGATCCTTTGCTTGTCAGAAGTGATTGCAAACGATCCAGCAGTAGCTCCACACTTGCAAGTCGTAATGGTTGAAAACTACAACGTTACTGCAGCAAGCTTCCTTATCCCAGCATGTGACATCTCAGAACAAATCTCACTTGCTTCTAAAGAAGCTTCAGGTACTGGTAACATGAAATTCATGTTGAACGGAGCTTTGACTCTTGGTACTATGGACGGAGCTAACGTGGAAATCGCTGAGTTGGTTGGCGACGAAAACATCTACATCTTCGGTGAAGATTCAGAAACTGTTATCGACCTTTACGCAAAAGCAGCTTACAAATCAAGCGAATTCTACGCTCGTGAAGCCATCAAACCATTGGTTGACTTCATCGTTAGCGATGCTGTTCTTGCAGTAGGTAAGAAAGAACGCTTGGAACGTCTTTACAACGAATTGATCAACAAAGACTGGTTCATGACTCTCCTTGACTTGGAAGACTATATCAAGGTGAAAGAGCAAATGCTTGCTGACTACGAAAACCGTGACGCATGGTTGGATAAAGTCATTGTCAACATTGCCAAAGCAGGATTCTTCTCATCTGACCGTACAATTGCTCAGTATAACGAAGATATCTGGCACTTGAACTAAGATTAAATAAAAAACGCATCTGTTTTAGATGCGTTTTTTCATATTTAAACTAATTTACAATACTTTCCCAACTAGGATCTCTGCTTCGATGTTAATCTCTGTCAGTTGGCTCCAGTCAATCTTGGTCTGGTCAACATGAAAGAGAAGGGGGGTCATGCTGAGCAGGGCTTGGCGTTGCTCTGCTGTGATAGATCTGGTCAGGGAGGCTGTTTGGCGAGATTGGATACTGAAGTGTTCCTGGAAATGTTTCTTGATATCTTGGTTGGAATAATCCTTCTTTGTCAGTTGGTCTTGTACCATTTGGCGGATTTCTTTGAGGTGATTTTCAGTTGGGATGACCTTTATCAAGATACCGTCTTTGGATAAAACGCGGCGAAATTCTCCATAGTTGGCAGGCGAGAAGATATCAAGCAAAATATCCATACTGGTATCTTTTATAGGAAGACGAGCCAAATCGCCAACAAACCAATTGACAGCCCAGTTGGGTTCGCTTTTAGCAGCGATTTGAACGGAATCTTTTGAAATATCAAAGGCGTAAAAGGTTTTGTCAGAGTGACTTTCTTGGAGTTTACGAGAGTAGAAACCTTCGCCACAACCGATATCCAAGACGGTTTTTGCGGATGGTTTAGTCGCTAGTATGTCCGAGATGCCTTTTAAGATATTCTGATAAAACCCAGCTTCTAGGATTTGCTGACGGTTTTGAAAATTTTCCTTGTCGTAGTTGGTGGATTGCTTGATTTGCGGTGCCAGATTGACATAGCCGAATTTTGCCAGATCAAAAGAATGGCGGTTGCTACACTTGAGGCTAGACTCTACCAAGGCCAGATTTTCTTGGCAGATAGGGCAGGAAAAGGCAGTCGCAGAAGCAAAACGCTGAAGTTTGGGTTTGTGGTTTGTATTCATAGTTTAAGTCTAGCAAAAGAGGCAAGCGAAAGCAAGTATAGGAGTATGTAGATATGAGATTCAATAGAAATAAATCCAATTCTTTAATCCATAGAATGGAATTGCTTTTATATCTAAATTGCTATATAATAATGATAAGGAGGAAACGACTATGTTAAAAGAAGTATTAACCATCGCAAAAGCTGCGAAAAAATCATCACTCTTTTTGGGTGGTGTAGCATTTGGCACTCTTGGTTTGAAAATCTTGGCAAGTAAAGAAGCTAAAAAAGGCTATTCTAAAGCTTTGGCTAAGGCTTACAAATTGAAAGACGAATTGGATGCATCTGTTTCTGTTGTGAAGCAACATGGAGATGATGTCTTGCAAGATGCCAAATATTTGTACGAGCAAGAGAAAAAAGAAGAGCAATTAGATAGCCTTATAGGAGAATAATATGTCTTTTAAAGTGCTACATAGAGGATACCAACATATCCGACTATCATCTTCTTTTTCACTCACCTTGGATATTCAAGACTATCTTCGTTCCTTGGCGAGAGATGAAAAGGGGATTGAGTCTATCCAGTTTTATATGGATCAGCAGCACTTTACTCTACGTATGAAAGAAGGCTTCTCTGTATTAGAAAATGCAGAGGCCTTTTTAAAAAGAATTGATAAGGGGAAAGTTTCTGAGTTGATGACCCTTCCCATTCGTAGAGAAGAGACTGCTTATTCTATCGTTTCAGGTGCAGCGATTAAGCGTTGGCTGTTTCGAAGTTTTGTACCCTACCCTATTCGTTATATTTGGACTTGTTATCAGGCTTTGGGTTATGTCAAAGAAGCCTATCAAACTTTAGCGCGCAAGGAACTAACCATGGAAGTCTTGGACTGTTCGGCCATTTTGTTGTCCTTGTTTATGAACCAATCCAAGACGGCTAGTAACATCATGTTTATGCTTGATTTAGGCAATCATTTAGATCAGTGGTCCTTGAAAAAAACTGCAACAGATTTAGAACAAAGCCTTCTTGCAAAAGAGAGCGATGTATTTCTAGTACAGGGGGATACGGTCGTTAGTATCAAGAGTTCCGATGTTCAAATAGGAGATGTCTTGGTCCTATCTCAAGGAAATGAAATTCTGTTTGATGGACAAGTAGTTTCAGGTTTAGGTATGGTCAATGAAAGTTCCTTGACGGGAGAGAGTTTTCCAGTTGAAAAAAGAGAGTTTGATTCGGTTTGTGCAAATACAGTCTTGGAGACTGGAGAGCTACGTATTCGTGTAACCGATAATCAGATGAACAGCCGTATTTTACAACTGATTGAGTTGATGAAGAAATCTGAAGAAAACAAGAAAACGAAACAACGCTATTTCATCAAGATGGCGGACAAGGTCGTCAAATATAATTTCTTGGGGGCTGGGCTGACTTACCTATTAACAGGTTCTTTTTCTAAGGCTATTTCATTCCTACTGGTCGATTTCTCCTGCGCTTTGAAAATCTCTACTCCTGTAGCTTATTTAACAGCTATCAAGGAGGGGTTGAATCGTGAAATGGTGATTAAGGATGGGGATGTTCTAGAGAAATATCTGGAAGTTGACACTTTCTTGTTTGATAAGACAGGAACAATCACAACTAGCTATCCTATAGTTGAAAAGGTGTTACCTTTTGGGGACTATAGCGAGGAAGATATTCTCAGAATCAGTGCCTGTCTTGAGGAACACATTTATCATCCTATTGCTAATGCCATTGTCAAGCAAGCCGAGATAGAGGGAATTGAACATGAGGAAATGCATGGGAAACTCCAATATATCGCAAGCAAGGGGATCAAATCTCATATAGATGGGCAACCAGTTCTTATTGGGAATTATGTTTTGATGCAGGATGAGCAAATTCATATCAGTTCAGAACAAAATGCTTTAATTGAAGAGTACAAGAGTCACTACAATCTCTTATTCTTGGCTTATCAGAATGAATTGATTGGAATGTTCTGCATTCATACTCCTTTGAGAAAAGAAGCAAAAGCAGCCTTGGAGAAACTTAAGGCGCAAGGGAAAAAATTGATTCTGGCAACAGGGGACACCTTGGTTAGAACAGAGGAATTAGTCAAAGATTTGCCCTTTGATCAGGTCTATACAGACTTGAAACCTGATGGAAAATTTGAGTTAGTAGAGGAACTGCAGAAAGCATGTCACACTATTTTGATGGTTGGGGATGGGTTGAATGACTCAGCGGCTCTAACCCTATCAGATATCGGTGTGGTGATGAATGAGAGTGCAGATATTTCTAAGCAAATGAGTGATATCTTATTGTTAGATAATCGCTTGGATTTCTTCCAAGAGTTGGATTTGCTATCATCATCTTTGCAAACACTTATCAAGAAGAATATTCAAGATACCGTTGTCGTAAATAGTAGTTTGATTGGCTTTGGCTTGTTTAATTGGCTCAGTCCTTCAAATCTCTCTATCTTACATAATCTAACAACCTTGCGCATTGTCTTGCGTAGTCTGTCTATTAAAAATAGATAGATGTGGTTATCAACAACAAAAAGGAGTTACCTTTCTCGAGGTTAACTCCTTTTTTATAGGTAAATGTTGAACAGTTTAGTAAGTCAATACAAAGTATTTTTTCTTACCGCGGCGGATAACAGTTAGTTCATTTTCTAACTTATCTGCGTCACTCAAGACATAGTCCAGGTCTTGGATGCGGTCGCCGTTGATATAGATAGCTCCGTTTTGCACATCTTCGCGAGCTTGGCGTTTTGAGTTGACCACACCAGCTGACACGAGGAGTTCCACGATATTGTGGTTTTCGTCTGCCTGTACTTGGTAGTTTGGCACACCACGAAGTCCTTGTTTGAGTTCTTTGACAGAAAGGTTTTTGATGTTTCCTGCAAAGAGTTGCTCAGTTATGTTAAGAGCTTCTTTGTAAGCTTCTTCTCCGTGAACAAGAGTCACGACTTCACGAGCCAGGACTTTTTGAGCCAAGCGTTCGTGTGGAGCCGCTTCAAACTGTTTGCGGATGTCTTCAATCTCGTCTAGTGTCAAGAAAGTAAAGATCTTCAAGAAACGAACAGCGTCGGCATCCATGACATTCATCCAGAATTGGTACATTTCGTATGGAGAAGTCTTTTCAGGGTTGAGCCAGACTGCATTTCCTTCTGATTTACCAAATTTCTTACCAGTTGCGTCTGTGATGAGTGGCACTGTGATAACGTGACCAGTCTTGTCAGCCTTCCGACGAAGCAATTCGGTACCAGCTGTCATATTTCCCCACTGGTCAGAACCACCGATTTGTAGCGTCACGTTGTGCTCTTGGTTAAGGACAAAGAAGTCATAACCTTGCATGATTTGGTAGGCAAACTCAGTGTAAGAAATTCCTGTTTCAATCCGTTTTTTCACAGACTCCTTACTCATCATGTAGTTGACAGTGAAGTATTTTCCGATATCACGGAGGAAGTCAATGAAGCTGATGCTGCCAAACCAGTCGTAGTTGTTGACCATGACAGCTTTATTTTCCCCATTTTCAAAATCAAGAAAACGAGAAAGTTGTCCTTGGATAGACTTGACCCAGCCCTCTACTGTGTCTTTTGTTTGGAGACTACGTTCAGCATCTTTGAAGGACGGATCTCCGATGAGACCTGTAGCACCGCCAACGAGCGCATAAGGCTTGTGACCTGCTAGTTGCAAACGACGACTTGTCAAGATTGCGACAAGGTGGCCTAGGTGAAGGCTGTCAGCAGTTGGATCGTAGCCAGTATAATAAGAAACTTGACCTTCTTCTAGGGCTTTACGCAAAGCTTCTTCATCAGTCGTTTGAAAGATCAAACCACGCTCTTTTAGCTCATCAAAAATGTGCATGTGTCTTTTCTCCTTTATAAAATATTGTTTCTACCTATTGTATCACAAACTTGGTCAATAGCCTAGTAGAATAGGGAAGAAAGTGGCTAATTTATTGAAAGTTTCCCTTTTATGATATAATAAAGAAAGCGAGGACATTCATGAAAAAAAGAAACAATGAATCAAAAACAAAGCTGCTGAATTTTTTTCAGCAACTATCTGCCATATGGAAGAAAAAACAAGCAAGTAAAAAGAATAACAAAAATAGTTCTTCTGATAAGGTCAAAAGAGTAGGATCTATTTTTGCTAAGGTTTTGAGTGGCTTTAAGATAGTCTTCAATTCCCTCTTTATCCTAGGTTTTATCGGTGGCCTTTTTGGAGCTGGTGTGGCTATGGGATATGGGGTTGCTCTATTTGACAAGGCCAAGGTTCCTCAAACAGAGGAGCTGGTCAAGCAAGTGAAGGATATTTCCTCTATCTCAGAAATCACTTATTCTGATGGCAGTACCATTGCCTCGATCGAGGGCGATTTATTGCGCACTTCAGTCGCTTCAGATGCTATCTCAGACAACCTTAAGAAAGCCATTGTTGCGACAGAGGACGAGCATTTCAATGAACACAGGGGAGTTGTGCCTAAGGCCGTCATTCGTGCGACCTTGGGAACCTTTGTCGGTCTAGGCTCGTCTAGTGGTGGTTCGACCTTGACCCAGCAGGTCATCAAGCAGCAAGTGGTGGGGGATGCTCCGACTCTGGCTCGTAAGGCTAAAGAGATTATTGATGCTCTAGCTTTAGAACGGGCTATGGGTAAGGATGAGATTTTAACAACCTACCTTAACATTGCTCCTTTTGGACGCAATCATAAAGGTCAAAATATTGCAGGTGCCCAGCAGGCTGCAGAAGGAATCTTTGGGGTCAATGCTTCGGATTTAACGGTCCCTCAAGCTGCCTTTATCGCAGGGTTGCCACAGAGTCCAATCAGTTATTCTCCTTATGAATCTGATGGTAGTATGAAGAGTGATGAGGATATGGCTTTGGGGATTAAGCGTGCCAAGGATGTCCTCTACAATATGTATCGAACAGGGGCTCTAAGTCAGGAAGACTACGATAAGTACAAAGATTATGACTTTAAGAAAGACTTCCTACCATCAGGTAGTGTTAGCGGGACTTTGCGTGACTATCTCTACTATGCAACCTTGGCAGAAGCTACTGACCGCATGTACGACTACCTCGTCCAACGAGATAATGTTTCTGCGCAAGAATTAAAGAATGAGTCCATTCAGAAATCCTATCGCGATCTAGCCGCTAAGGAAATTGAGAATGGTGGGTATAAGATTACGACAACTATCAATAAAAACGTTCATACCGCAATGCAAAATGCGGTTGCGACCTACGGATATCTGCTAGACGATTCGACAGGACAGCCTGAGGTGGGAAATGTCCTTATGGACAACCAAACGGGAGCTATTCTTGGCTTTGTTGGTGGTCGTAATTACCAAGAAAATCAGAACAATCACGCTATTGACACCAAACGTTCTCCAGCTTCAACCACAAAACCTATATTGGCCTATGGTATCGCTATTGACCAAGGTTTGATGGGAAGTGCAAGTATCTTGTCTAACTATCCGACAAACTTTTCAAACGGGAATCCCATCATGCATGTCAATAGTCCTGGTACGGGCATGATGACATTGGGAGAAGCCCTTAACTACTCATGGAATATCCCAGCATACTGGACTTATCGTACACTTCGAGAGAAAGGTGTTGATGTCAAGGGCTATATGGAAAAAATGGGTTATGAAATCCCTGAATATGGGATTGAAAGTCTGCCGATGGGTGGAGGTATTGAAGTTACAGTTGCCCAGCATACCAACGGCTATCAGACTCTGGCCAACAATGGAGTTTATCATAAGAAACATATGATCGCGAAGATCGAGTCAACGGATGGTCGAGTGGTATACGAGCACAAGGATGAGCCTGTCCAAGTCTATTCAAAAGCGACAGCGACCATCATGCAGAGTTTGCTTCGCGAGGTGATCTCATCTCGAATTACTTCGAGTTTCCAGACGGACTTGACGACTATCAATCCATCCCTAGCTCGTGCTGACTGGATTGGAAAAACTGGTACGACCAATGAAGATGAAAATATGTGGCTCATGCTTTCTACACCTCGCTTGACTTTGGGTGGCTGGTTAGGTCACGATGATAACCGACCACTAGCCAAAGGAGCAGGCCACTACCGCAATGCCAACTATATGGCCCACTTGGTCAATGCTATCCAACAAGCTGAACCTGGAATATGGGGGAATGAGCGCTTTAACCTGGATCCGAGTGTGACCAAGTCACAAGTTCTCCGATCTACAGGACAAAAACCAGGCAAGGTTTCTATCAATGGGAAAGAAATAGAAGTTTCTGGATCAACAGTAACGAGCTACTGGGCGACTAAAGAAGGTGCCCCAGTGACCACCTATCGCTTTGCTATTGGAGGAAGCGATGCAGATTATCAAAATGCTTGGAAGAACATCCTAGGAAGTTTACCTAGTCTCCCGACTCCAACTCTCCCAAGTTCAAGTAGCAGTTCGGGAACAAGCTCATCAACTCGCTCAAATCAATCAAATCGATAGAATAAAAAAGTAGCATGATTCATTCAATAATATTTTTCATGCTACTTTTTTCTTTTTTCATTTCGTGTTACAATAAAGATATGAACAAGTATCAAAAGAAGATTTTTAAGGGAACTCTATATTCACTGTTGTCAGGTCTGATTTGGGGAATTTGTGGTATTTTAGGAGAATATTTTTTTGCCCATTATCAGGTGTCGTCTGGCTGGATCACTTCCATGCGCTTGCTAGTGGCAGGGAGTTTGGTTTTAGTTTTATCAGCCTTTCAGTTACGCACCCAGTTATTGGATATCTGGCGGGACAAGAAAAATTATCTGCCTTTTTTAGCCTATGCTATTCTAGGTATTTTTTCTGTGCAGTTTTTCTTTTATCTCTGTGTTGAGTATTCCAATGCGACGACAGCAACGATTTTGCAATTTATCAGTCCAGTTTTTATCTTGTTTTATAATCGTATCGTCTATAAAAAGAAGGCTTCTATCACAGCCATTCTCTATGTTTTGATTGCCATGCTAGGTGTTTTTTTGATGGCCACAAAAGGAGATTTGTCCCAGTTGTCCATGACTCCCTTAGCTTTGGTCACTGGACTCCTCAGTGCTGTAGGGGTTATGTTCAACGTTATCCTGCCTCAGCGTTTTGCACGTGACTATGGTTTTGTGCCGACTGTTGGTTGGGGGATGTTGCTAGCAGGTATTTTTAGCAATTTTCTTTATCCTATTCATCAGATTACCTTCCAACTTGATGTGACGAGCCTTTTGATTTGTTTTACTATTGCTGTGTTTGGAACGGCTTTTGCTTTTTTCCTTTCGATGAAGGCTGTGCTACTCGTCTCACCTTTAGTTGTATCAGTTGTGAGTGCCAGCGAACCTTTATCTTCCGCATTGTTAAGTGTACTATTTCTAGGTATGGTTTTGGATGGTTTTCTAGCTTTGGCTATGATTTTGATTATCGTCCCAATGGTTTTCTTATCAATAGAGGAAACGAAGGAAAGGTAAAATGTTCTGTTCGAGTGCTTAAGGCTTCAAATTTGAGGCCTTTTTTGGTAGAATAGGTATCATTATAAGGAACCAGGAGGCGCCTATGACTGCTACAAAAATGAACGCTCAAGAAATTATCCAATTTATCGCCAATGCTGAAAAGAAAACTAGTGTCAAAGTAACCTTTGAAGGGCAACTCGCAACTGCTGTGCCTAGCTCTGTTGTCAAACTAGGAAATGTCCTATTCGGGGACTGGAAGGACGTGGCTCCGCTTCTTGAAGGTTTAGTAGAAAATCAAGACTATGTTGTCGAGCAAGATGCTCGTAATTCTGCAGTTCCTTTACTAGATAAACGTGCTATCAATGCACGTATCGAGCCAGGTGCTATTATCCGTGACCAGGTTGAAATTGGTGACAATGCTGTCATCATGATGGGAGCTATTATCAATATCGGTGCTGAAATCGGTGCAGGAACCATGATTGACATGGGTGCTATCCTTGGTGGCCGTGCTATCGTTGGAAAAAACAGTCACGTTGGTGCAGGTGCAGTTTTGGCGGGTGTGATTGAACCAGCTAGCGCTGAACCAGTCCGTGTCGGAGACAATGTTCTTATCGGTGCCAATGCAGTGGTTATCGAAGGGGTCCAAATCGGTAGTGGTTCAGTTGTCGCTGCAGGAGCTATCGTGACGCAAGATGTCCCAGAAAATGTAGTGGTAGCAGGAATTCCAGCTCGTATTATCAAAGAAATCGACAGCCAAACCCAACAAAAAACAGCGCTAGAAGATGCGCTTCGTACCTTGTAAAAGTAAAAAAGAGGCGGAACCCTTTTTCCAGCCTCTTTCTGTTATATCGGAGGATAGATAGATGTTAGATTTGATTCAGACTAGACGAGATTTGCACCAGATTCCAGAGATTGGTTTGGAAGAATTCAAGACTCAGGATTATTTGTTGGATGTGATTGAAAAATTGACCACGGGCAAGGACTTTGTTAAAGTTCGTACTTGGCGGACAGGTATTTTGGTCTACCTGCAGGGGAGTCAGCCGGAGCGGACCATTGGTTGGCGAACGGATATTGATGGTCTGCCTATCGTCGAACAAACAGGCCTGCCTTTTGCTTCCCAGCACCAAGGTCGCATGCATGCCTGTGGCCATGATTTTCATATGACCATTGCCTTAGGCTGTCTCGAGCGGGTCCTTGAGGAACAACCCAAGAATAATCTGCTCTTTCTATTTCAGCCTGCTGAAGAAAATGAAGCCGGTGGTATGCTCATGTATGAGGACGGTGCTTTTGGGGACTGGTTGCCAGACCAATTTTATGGCCTTCATGTTCGTCCAGATCTGAAGGTCGGCCAGATTGCGACCAATACCCATACGCTCTTTGCAGGGACCTGTGAGGTGAAGATTCGTTTCAAGGGAAAAGGAGGACACGCAGCTTTTCCGCATGAAGCCAATGATGCCTTGGTGGCCGCTAGTTACTTTGTGACCCAAGTGCAGTCAGTTGTTAGCCGCAATGTCAACCCAATCGAGGGAGCAGTGGTGACCTTTGGCCTTTTCCAAGCTGGAACAACCAACAATGTCATTACAGACACAGCCTTTTTGCATGGAACCATTCGCGCCTTGACTCAGGACATGAGCCTCTTGGTACAAAAAAGAGTCAAGACAGTCGCAGAAGGTGTTGCAGCAGCCTTTGATATGGAAGTCGAAGTGGAACTCAAACAAGGAGGCTACCTGCCTGTTGAGAACAATCCAGCCTTGGCGCGTGAACTGATGGACTTTTTTGAAGAGAAAGACGGAATCGAGTTGATTGATATCGAGCCGGCTATGACTGGTGAGGACTTTGGTTATCTCCTTTCGAAGGTAGATGGCGTTATGTTCTGGCTAGGTATCGATAGTCCTTATGCCCTTCATCACCCTCAGATGAGTCCTAAGGAAGAAGCCTTAGCCATTGGGGTAGATGCGGTCTCTAGTTTCCTGAAAAAGAAGGCAGCAGAGTAGAGGAATTGTCTATGAAAGCAGAACTACGCAAGAAAATTTTGCAAGAAATGAAGGCTTTATCTCAGGAGCAAAAACAGGCTATGGATCAAGTTTTAACTGAGCGTTTCTTACAACACCCCTTTTACCAAGAAGCCAAGACCATCGCAACCTATCTCTCTTTCCCGCATGAGTTTCAAACGCAGGAACTGATCAAGCAGGTGCTGAAGGACGGCAAAAAGGTTCTGATACCCAAAACCTATCCCAAGGGGCGCATGGAGTTTGTGGTATATGATCCGCAGCAGTTGGTAAAAACTTCCTTTGGTTTACTGGAGCCGCAAGGAGACTTGGAAGTGGTGGAACCGTCTCAGATTGATTTGATTCATGTTCCAGGGCTGGCTTTTACAACAGAGGGCTATCGGATTGGATATGGCGGAGGCTACTACGACCGCTATCTGGAGAATTTTGGTGGGCATAGCCTAAGTACAATCTATCCTTGTCAAATTCAGGATTTCAACTCGGAAGACCATGATATTCCCGTCCAGGAGGTGCTAATCTATGAAGGAAATCTTTGATAAACGTTACCCTGTGACTAGTTTCTTTCTCCTAGTAACAGCATTGGTATTTTTCTTGATGCTGATTACTACGGGTATCAACTTTGATCAAGCAAAAACTCTTTTTCAGTTTGGAGCCATGTATGGACCGATCATTCGCCTGTTCCCTGAGCAGATTTGGCGTCTTTTTTCAGCTATCTTTGTACATATCGGTTGGGAGCATTTCATTGTCAATATGATTTCACTCTACTTTCTTGGGCGACAGGTGGAGGAGATTTTCGGTTCTAAGCAATTTTTCTTTCTCTATCTCTTATCTGGAATGATGGGGAATCTCTTTGTTTTTGCTTTCACACCGAAAGTTGTCGCTGCAGGGGCATCCACTTCCCTATACGGGCTATTTGCTGCGATTATCGTCTTGCGTTACGCAACTCGTAACCCTTATATTCAGCAGTTGGGGCAATCCTATCTGACACTTTTCGTGATAAATATCATTGGAAGTGTTCTGATTCCAGGAATTAGCCTAGCAGGCCATATCGGTGGCGCAGTAGGCGGTGCCTTTCTAGCAGTTATTTTTCCAGTTAGAGGAGAAAGACGGATGTATAGCGCTAGTCAGAGAATCGGAGCCACCGTACTTTTTGTCGCACTAGCTGTTTTCCTTTTCTATAAGGGAATGAGATAAGTGCAAATAAAAGAAGAACTAGGATAGTCAACCATCCTAGTTCTTCTTTGTATATAAGGTATTTTTTATTCCCCCTCAGATAACTCTTTTCCGAGTTGGATGAGGTAGTCTTTTAAATCGTCTTTGACTTGCGGGTGTTTGAGGGCGTAGTTGATGGATGTTTTCATAAAGCCAAACTTGTCTCCGACATCGTAACGAGCTCCCTTGAACTCACGAGCAAATACACGTTGTGTTTTATTGAGGGTGTCAATCGCATCCGTCAACTGGATTTCATTTCCAGCACCTGGAGCTTGGTTTTCCAGAATTTGGAAAATCTCAGGTGTGAGGAGGTAGCGTCCGATGATAGCGAGATCGCTAGGAGCGTCCTCTGGGGCTGGTTTTTCAACGAAGGTTTCAACGCTGTAAAGACCATTTTTCCCTTCGCCTTGCGGAGCAATAACCCCATAGGCAGATACTTCATCGTGAGGGACAGGCATGACAGCGATAGTAGACGCGTGGGTACGTTCATAGTCATCCATGAGTTGTTTGGTGAGCGGAACAGCCTTTTCATTAGTGATATCCATCAAGTCATCCCCAAGCATCACGACAAAAGGTTCATTTCCGACGAAAGCCTTGGCTTGCAAAACAGCATCTCCGAGACCGCGTGGATGAGTTTGGCGGATAAAATGCAGACGCATGCCAGTTGTTTCATCAACTAGCTTCAAAAGATCTGTTTTCCCTTTTTCTTTGAGGTTGTATTCCAATTCGAAGTTTGAGTCAAAGTGGTCCTCGATGGAACGTTTTGACTTACCTGTAACAACCAAGATATCTTCGATTCCAGATTTGAGGGCTTCTTCAACGATAAACTGGATAGTTGGCTTGTCGACTATTGGCAACATTTCCTTGGCCAAGGCCTTAGTTGCAGGGAGGAAACGAGTTCCCAATCCAGCGGCAGGGATGACTGCTTTTCTGACTTTTTGTTTCATAATGTTCCTTTCTATAAGATAAGGGTCTAAGACCATTCGTTTTCTGCTTTAAATTCGTTGTTCATGATGTCAGTGATTGCTTCTTTGATGTTGACACCTTCGTAGATGACTCGGTAAATAGCCTGTGTGATTGGCATGTAGACACCCAATTCCTGAGCTAATTCGTAAGCTGCTCGAGTCGTTGAAATGCCTTCGATGACCATGCCCATGTTTGCTTCGATGTCTGCGAGAGATTCTCCACGGCCGAGAGCATCACCGGCTCTCCAGTTACGAGAGTGGACAGATGTCCCAGTTACGATCAAATCCCCAACTCCAGAAAGACCGCTATAAGTTAGAGGATTTGCTCCAAGAGCGACCCCTAGACGGGTGATTTCTGCCAAGCCGCGGGCAATGATAGCCGCCTTGGCATTGTCGCCAAACCCTAAGCCATGTAATGCACCTGCACCAACTGCGATGATGTTTTTAAGAGCACCAGCGGTTTCAACTCCGATAACATCCGTATTAGTATAGAGGCGGAAGTAGTGATTGCTAAAGAGATTTTGAACGTACTGAGCAGTTTCAAGGTCTTTAGAGGCTGCAGTGATCAAAGTAATATCCCGCACAATAGTTTCCTCAGCGTGGCTGGGCCCTGAAACAACGACGACTTCACTACGAAGGTCAGCTGGGATTTCCTCTTCAAGAATAGTTGATAGGCGTTTGTGACTATCTGGTTCCAAGCCTTTGGAGGCATGCATGATGACAACTTTGTGATCAAGTACCTTTGCTACTTGATGGGCAACCAGTCTCGTTACTTTTGTTGGGACGACAAATAAAACAGCATCCACATCCCTTAGTGTTTCCTCCAAGCCATGATAAGCTTTGATATTTTCGTCGAGTAGGATATCTTTGAAGTAGCGTTTATTTGTATGCTGGTTATTGATTTCATCGATTTGGTCAGGAATATTTCCCCAAATCCGAACCTCGTGTCCATTGTCGTTTAGGACCTGCGAAAGGGCAGTTCCCCAAGAACCAGGACCCAAGACAGCGATGGTTTGTTTCTTCATCTTCTCCTCCTTTTAAGAGTTCTCCTTTCATTTTATCATAAAAAGCCTTTTCATGCATTACTTGCGAGTGAAAGCGCACTAATTTATAATAAGAAAACGTCTTTGACAAGATTCCTCTTTTTTGCTAGAATAGCATCAACATGGAAGAATGAGAGGAGCTGGCGAATTTTGTCACTCCCTTTTGTCTATCTGATTAGGAGGAAGTATGCTGATTGAAAAAATTAAAGCCTATAAATGGCAAGCCTTGGCATCCTTTGTGATGACAGGCTTGATGGTTGCAAGCTCGCTCTTGCAACCTCGCTATTTGCAGGAGGTTTTAGATGCTCTACTGGCTGGCCGACATGAGGCTATTTATAGTATTGGGGCATGGTTGATAGGAGTAGCCCTCGTGGGTCTGGTTGCAGGTGGTGTCAATGTTATTCTTGCAGCCTATATCGCTCAGGGAGTATCTTCGGATCTTCGGGAAGATGCTTTTCGTAAGATCCAAACCTTTTCTTATGCCAACATTGAGCGGTTTAATGCTGGGAATCTGGTTGTCCGCATGACCAATGATATCAACCAAATTCAGAACATGGTGATGATGGTTTTCCAAATCCTTTTCCGTCTTCCTTTGCTTTTTATCGGTTCCTTTATCTTAGCGGTTCACACCCTGCCTTCACTTTGGTGGGTAATTGTCCTTATGGTAGTGCTGATTTTTGCGCTTACAGGTATCATGATGGGGATGATGGGGCCGCGCTTCGCCAAGTTTCAAACCCTTCTTGAACGAATTAATGCCATCGCCAAGGAAAATCTACGTGGTGTGCGTGTGGTCAAATCCTTTGTGCAGGAAAAAGAGCAATTTGACAAGTTTACTGAGGTCTCAGATGAGCTTCTGGGACAAAATATTTATATTGGCTATGCCTTTTCAGTAGTGGAACCTTTTATGATGCTCATTGGGTACGGAGCGGTTTTCCTCTCCATCTGGTTGGTTGCGGGAATGGCTCAGTCGGATCCGTCAGTCGTTGGTTCTATTGCTTCCTTTGTTAACTATCTCAGTCAGATTATCTTTACAATCGTCATGGTTGGATTTTTAGGGAATTCTGTTAGTCGGGCTATGATTTCGATGATGCGTATCCGTGAGGTTCTAGATACCGAGCCAGCGATGACTTTTAAGGATCTTCCAGATGAGGATCTAGAAGGAAGTCTCTCTTTTGAAAATGTGACCTTCACTTATCCTACCGATGAAGAGCCCATGCTTAAGAATGTAAGCTTTGAAGTTGCACCAGGTCAGATGGTCGGTGTGGTGGGGGCGACTGGGGCAGGTAAGTCCACCCTTGCCCAGCTAATTCCACGACTTTTTGATCCACAGAAGGGTTCCATCAAGATTGGTGGCAAGGACATTCGAGATGTCAGCGAGGGAACCTTGCGTAAAACGGTCTCCATCGTCCTGCAAAGAGCCATTCTCTTTAGTGGAACCATTGCAGATAATCTCCGTCAAGGAAAAGGCAATGCCAGCGTATCCGAGCTTGAACGTGCGGCGCGGATTGCCCAAGCCAGTGAATTTATCGGACGCATGGAAAACAAATTTGAGAGTCAGGTTGAAGAACGGGGCACCAACTTTTCTGGTGGACAAAAACAACGGATGTCGATTGCCCGTGGGATTGTCAGCAATCCCCGTATCCTGATTTTTGACGATTCGACTTCGGCCTTGGATGCTAAGTCAGAGAGACTCGTTCAGGAGGCTTTGAACAAAGACCTGAAAGGGACAACAACGATTATCATCGCTCAAAAGATCAGTTCAGTCGTCCATGCGGACAAGATTTTGGTCTTGGACCAAGGGCGCTTGATTGGAGAAGGACGGCATGCAGACTTGGTAGCTAACAATGCCGTCTACCGTGAAATCTACGAAACACAAAAGGGAAAGGAGGAATAAAATGAAAACTGTTCGATTTTTCTGGAATTATTTTAAAGTTTACAAGTTCTCCTTTGTCATTGTGATTCTGATGGTTGCGATTGCGACGATTGCCCAAGCCCTCTTTCCTGTTTTTTCAGGTCAAGCAGTGACGGAGCTCGCTAATCTGGTTCTAGCTTATCAAAATGGGACTTCCGAACTAGCCTGGCAGAGTTTGTCAGCTCTGATGCTGAATCTAGCACTGGTTGTGCTGGTTTTGGTAGTGTCCAGTTTGATTTACATGGCCTTGATGACCCGTGTGATTGCTGAGTCAACAAATGAAATGCGTAAGGGTCTTTTTGGCAAACTTTCACGTTTGACGGTTTCTTTCTTTGACCGCCACCAGGATGGTGACATCCTCTCTCGCTTCACTAGTGACTTAGACAATATCCTTCAAGCCTTCAATGAAAGTCTAGTTCAGGTTATGAGCAATATTGCTCTTTACATCGGTTTAATTTTTGTCATGTTTTCAAGAAATGTGACACTAGCCCTGATAACAGTAGCCAGCACCCCAGTGGCCTTTCTCATGTTGGTCTTCATTGTGAAAATGGCCCGCAAGTACACCAATCTCCAGCAAAAAGAGGTTGGGAAACTCAACGCCTACATGGACGAGAGTATTTCTGGACAGAAAGCTGTTATCGTACAAGGAATTCAAAACGACATCGTAGCAGGCTTTGTGGAGCGAAATGAGCGCGTGCGCAAGGCAACCTTTAAAGGAAGAATGTTCTCAGGCATTCTCTTTCCAGTTATGAATGGGATGAGTTTGGTCAATACGGCCATCGTTATTTTTGCAGGTTCTGCGGTCTTGCTGAACGATCCAAGTATCGAAACAACGACAGCCCTAGGTTTGATTGTCATGTTTACCCAATTTTCTCAGCAGTACTACCAGCCGATTATCCAGGTGGCTGCTAGCTGGGGGAGCCTCCAGTTGGCCTTTACGGGAGCCGATCGTATCCAAGAAATGTTCGATGCAGAAGAAGAAATCCGTCCGAAAAATGCACCAGCCTTTACGGAATTACGAGAAGGTGTTGAAATTAGTCACATTGATTTCTCTTATGTGCCAGACAAGCCGATTTTGAAAGATGTCAGCATTTCAGCTCCTAAGGGGCAGATGGTAGCAGTTGTCGGTCCGACTGGTTCGGGGAAAACGACCATCATGAACCTTATCAATCGCTTCTACGATGTGGATGCAGGTAGCATTTGCTTTGATGGCAAAGACATCCGTGGCTACGACTTGGATAGTCTGCGGAGCAAGGTCGGGATTGTCTTGCAGGATTCGGTCTTATTTAGTGGAACAATCCGGGACAATATCCGCTTTGGTGTGCCAGATGCCAGTCAGGAAATGGTCGAAGCAGCTGCCAAGGCAACTCATATCCATGACTATATCGAAAGCTTACCTGATAAGTATGATACCCTTATTGATGATGAGCAAAACATCTTCTCAACTGGTCAGAAACAATTGATTTCCATCGCTCGAACCTTGATGACAGATCCCCAAGTCTTAATTTTAGATGAAGCGACTTCCAATGTCGATACTGTAACAGAAAGCAAGATTCAACATGCCATGGAGGCAGTTGTAGCAGGACGAACCAGTTTTGTCATTGCCCATCGTCTCAAGACCATCCTCAATGCCGATCAGATTATTGTCCTCAAAGATGGAGAAGTCATTGAACGTGGGAATCATCACGAGTTACTCAAACTCGGCGGTTTCTACTCAGAACTGTATCACAATCAATTTGTCTTCGAATAAAAAAGTTGTCCTCGTGGGCAGCTTTTTCTTGTTCATAAAAAATACTTATCACGGTCTTTAAAAAAACATATTAGACAGGAAAGAGTTGGAGTGATAAGATAAGACTGTCGCAAGAAAATCGAAAGGAGACACATCATGGCTAGAACGATTGTAGGAGTTGCTGCAAATCTATGTCCTGTAGATGCAGAAGGGAAAAACATTCACTCATCTGTATCCTGTAAATTTGCAGAGAGCATTCGTCAAGTCGGAGGTCTCCCTTTAGTGATTCCTGTAGGGGATGAGTCCATTGTTCGCGATTATGTGGAAATGATTGACAAACTCATCTTGACAGGTGGACAAAATGTTCATCCTCAGTTTTATGGAGAGAAAAAGACCATTGAGAGCGATGATTACAACCTTGTACGCGATGAGTTTGAACTAGCTCTCTTGAGAGAAGCACTCCATCAGAATAAGCCCATTTTGGCAATCTGCCGTGGGGTTCAGCTGGTCAATGTTGCTTTTGGCGGCACTCTTCACCAAGAAATTGAAGGTCACTGGCAAGGTTTGCCTTTTGGGACATTTCATTCTATTGAGACAGTGGAAGGAAGCGTGGTGGCCAAGTTGTTTGGCAAAGAAAGTCAGGTCAACTCAGTCCATCGTCAAAGTATCAAAGATCTGGCACCTAATTTCCGTGTGACAGCGGTGGACCCTCGAGATCAGACAGTGGAAGCGATTGAGTCTATCGACGAGCATCGTATCATTGGCTTGCAGTGGCACCCAGAGTTTCTGGTCAATGAAGAAGACGGCAATTTAGAACTATTTGAGTATTTATTAAATGAATTGTAACGGTTAGAGTCTCTAGCCGTTTTTATTCGTTCTTTCAGATTTTTTATATTTTAGCAAATTTACGCAAACGTTTGAATTCTGATAAAAATTGGGCAAATTCAATAAAAAAGCTTGAAAAAATCGAAGGTAAGCGTTATGATAGAAAAGAAGAAATTTTGGAGGATTATCATGTCACATATTAAATTTGATTATTCAAAAGTTTTAGACAAATTTGTTGCCCCACATGAAGTGGAATACATGCAAGCACAAGTAACAGCTGCAGACGAATTGATTCGTAAAGGAACTGGTGCTGGTAGCGACTTTTTGGGTTGGTTGGACCTTCCTGAAAACTACGACCGCGAAGAATTCGACCGCATCTTGAAAGCTGCTGAGCAAATCAAATCAGATAGCGATGTCCTGGTTGTAATCGGTATCGGTGGATCTTACCTTGGTGCTAAAGCAGCAATCGACTTCTTGAACCACCACTTTGCTAACTTGCAAACAAAAGAAGAACGCAAGGCCCCACAAATCCTTTACGCTGGAAACTCAATTTCATCTACTTACCTTGCTGACTTGGTAGAGTATGTAGCTGATAAAGACTTCTCAGTAAACGTGATTTCTAAATCAGGTACAACAACAGAACCAGCGATTGCTTTCCGTGTCTTCAAAGAACTCTTGGTTAAGAAATACGGCCAAGAAGAAGCAAACAAACGTATCTATGCCACAACTGACCGCCAAAAAGGTGCTGTGAAAGTTGAAGCAGATGCCAATGGTTGGGAAACATTTGTAGTTCCAGATGACATCGGTGGACGCTTCTCAGTATTGACAGCAGTTGGTTTGCTTCCAATCGCTGCATCAGGAGCTGATATCAAAGCTCTCATGGAAGGTGCTAACGCAGCTCGTAAAGACTACACTTCAGACAAGATTGCTGAAAATGAAGCCTACCAATACGCAGCAGTTCGTAACATCCTCTACCGTAAAGGCTATGCAACTGAAATCTTGGTAAACTACGAGCCATCACTTCAATACTTCTCAGAATGGTGGAAACAATTGGCTGGTGAATCAGAAGGGAAAGACCAAAAGGGTATTTACCCAACTTCAGCTAACTTCTCAACAGACTTGCACTCATTGGGTCAATTTATCCAAGAAGGAACTCGTATCATGTTTGAAACAGTTGTTCGTGTTGACAAACCGCGCAAGAACGTGATCATTCCTACTTTGGAAGAAGACCTTGATGGACTTGGTTACCTTCAAGGAAAAGACGTTGACTTTGTAAATAAAAAAGCGACTGACGGTGTTCTTCTTGCCCACACTGACGGTGACGTACCAAATATGTACGTAACTCTTCCAGAGCAAGATGCTTTTACTCTTGGATACACTATCTACTTCTTCGAATTGGCAATTGCCCTTTCAGGTTACTTGAACGCCATCAACCCATTTGACCAACCAGGTGTTGAAGCCTACAAACGTAACATGTTTGCCCTTCTTGGAAAACCAGGATTTGAAGAATTGAGCAAAGAGCTTAACGCACGTCTATAATAGAAGAAAAGAGTGGCCTGACCACTCTTTTTACTCTCTTTACTCATAGACATTGGACTCAGGCGAGACTTGTGATATAATATAGAAAGCAAAAAGGCAAACGCCTAGAGACTTTATAGGAGAAACTATGTCAAAAGATATCCGCGTACGCTACGCACCAAGTCCAACAGGACTACTACACATCGGAAATGCCCGTACAGCATTGTTTAACTACCTTTACGCACGCCATCATGGTGGAACTTTTATTATTCGTATCGAAGATACTGACCGTAAACGCCATGTTGAGGATGGAGAGCGCTCACAGCTTGAAAATCTTCGCTGGTTGGGCATGGATTGGGATGAGAGCCCAGAAACTCATGAAAACTATCGCCAGTCTGAGCGTTTGGACTTGTATCAGAAATACATCGACCAACTCTTAGCTGAAGGAAAAGCTTACAAATCATACGTTACAGAAGAAGAGTTGGCAGCCGAGCGTGAACGTCAAGAAGCAGCTGGCGAAACACCACGTTACATCAATGAATATCTTGGCATGAACGAAGAAGAAAAAGCAACTTACATCGCAGAACGTGAAGCAGCAGGCATCATTCCAACTGTTCGTTTGGCTGTCAATGAGTCAGGTATCTACAAATGGCATGACATGGTCAAAGGCGATATCGAATTTGAAGGTGGCAATATCGGTGGTGACTGGGTTATTCAAAAGAAAGATGGTTACCCAACTTACAACTTTGCCGTTGTTATCGATGACCACGATATGCAAATCTCTCATGTTATCCGTGGAGATGACCATATTGCTAATACACCAAAACAGCTTATGGTTTATGAAGCACTTGGTTGGGAAGCTCCAGAGTTCGGTCACATGACCTTGATTATCAACTCTGAAACGGGTAAAAAATTGTCTAAACGTGACACCAATACCCTTCAGTTTATTGAAGACTACCGTAAGAAAGGCTATCTTCCAGAAGCTGTCTTTAACTTTATCGCCCTTCTTGGTTGGAATCCAGGTGGCGAAGATGAAATTTTCTCTCGTGAAGAATTGATTAAACTCTTTGACGAAAACCGTCTCAGCAAGTCACCAGCTGCCTTTGATCAGAAGAAACTAGACTGGATGAGCAACGACTACATCAAGAGAGCCGATCTAGCTACTATCTTTGAAATGGCAAAACCATACTTAGAAGAAGCAGGGCGTTTGACTGACAAGTCAGAGAAAATGGTAGAACTCTACAAGCCACAAATGAAGTCAGTGGATGAAATCGTTCCACTGACAGATCTTTTCTTCTCAGATTTCCCAGAGTTGACAGACGCTGAGCGCGAGGTCATGGCAGGAGAAACCGTTCCGGTTGTTCTAGAAGCCTTCAAAGCCAAGCTCGAAGCAATGACAGATGAAGAATTTGTGACAGAGAATATCTTCCCACAAATCAAAGCAGTTCAAAAAGAAACAGGTATCAAGGGTAAAAATCTCTTCATGCCGATTCGTATTGCTGTATCAGGGGAAATGCATGGTCCAGAACTTCCAGAAACGATTTACCTATTAGGTCGTGAGAAATCTATCCAGCATATCGATAACATGCTCAAAGAAATTTCTAAATAAGGAGGACTTCCGATGGATACATGGGAAAAGATGTATGAAGAAGCACGAATACTATACAATCCCCATGAAGTTTCTGACTTTGTTTATGCTAACCATGTTGTTGCTGCGGTAGAAGCGGAAGATGGACAAATATTTACAGGTTTCTGTATGGAGGGAACCTGTGGTGTTTTCCATCTTTGTGCAGAGCGGGCGGCACTCTTCAATATGTATCAATTTTCAGGACAAACTAAAGTTAAGAAAATCCTCGCCTTTCGAGATAAACCTCCCTACGGCGAAGGATCAGGTATGCCCTGTGGCGCATGCAGAGAATTTCTCTTAGAATTGAATGCTGAAAATAAAGAAACAGAGTTCATGATGGACTACGAAACAAGAAAAACAATCAAAGTTGCCGAATTGATCCCGTACTGGTGGGGAGAGGAACGCGCGACTAATTGGCAAACAAAATAGAGAGGGTCAGTTAAACTGGCTCTTTTCTATTATCATAGAAAAATTTGTATAGGTGATTAAAAAATCCCTTGACAAAGTTTGAAAAGTAGGTATAATAGAAAGAGTTGAAAAGCTCAGGTCCGTTGGTCAAGGGGTTAAGACACCGCCTTTTCACGGCGGTAACACGGGTTCGAATCCCGTACGGACTATGTGTGTATCGCAGGGACGAAAAAAGTAAAAAAAGTTTCAAAAAAGTGTTGACATAGGTCAACGGCTGTGATATACTAATATAGTTGTCGCTTGAGAGAGAAAGAGTGACAAAGACCTTTGAAA
>NZ_RJPJ01000012.1:0-51569 GCF_003943395.1 Streptococcus oralis
CAGTTTTCTCATAAGCAAGGAGAAGACCAGCATTTGGATCAAGGGCTTTAGTAGCTGGAAGACCATACTCAGGGTCAAGGAGCATAGAGGATGCGTATTTTGTCAATTCATCTGCTACCAAGACTTTGAGTTCTTCCATTTGAGCAACTGTTGGTTCTTCTGTTTGGTATTGAGCCATGAGGCGTTTCAAAGCACCACGTTGGTCAAAGGCAAGAGCTGAGATAATGCCATTCTCGTCAGAGAGTTTTTGCAAGCAGGCTACTTTATTGGGACTTAATTGTAATTTACTCATAGACATTTCCTTACTTTTGATATTCGTGGATGATAACACCTTGTACCACACGGTTTACTGTACCTGTAGGAGACGGTGTATCTGGTTTGTTTTCCACTTTAAGCGAAGTCAAAAGGGCAAAGAGTTGGGCATAAATGATGTAAGGGAAGACACGGTAAATATCATTCAAGACTCCACCACAGCCAAAGGCTACTTCTTTGACATTTTCAAGACCAAAGGCTTGATCACTCAAAAGCACAACACGACGAGCAATCTGGTCACCAGCAACTTCACGAACCAAGTCCAAATCGTACTTGCGAGTGTAGTCTGTCGTTGTACCAAATACCAAAACAACTGTATCTTCGTTGATCAATGATTTTGGACCGTGACGGAAGCCGACTGGGCTTTCATACATAGTCGCCACTTGACCAGCTGTTAATTCCAAAATCTTCAACTGAGCTTCATGAGCAAGTCCAAAGAAAGGACCAGCACCCAGGTAGATGACACGATTAAAGTCTAGGTCAACTAGCTCTTTAACATCTTCTGCATTGTCTAGAATCTTACGCGCAAGGCTAGTCACAACTTCAAAACGTTGAGCTTTCACAGCAAATTCTGTAGGATCAAAGACCAAGAGAGCTGTTAGCATCATGGACGTAAAGCTAGAAGTCATGGCAAATCCAGCGTCATTAGAAGCGGCTGGTTGCAAGAGCAAAAGATTGCGCTCATCGCCATGGGCTTGAAGAGCCAATTTCCCGTCCGCTGCACAAGTAATCGTCACTTGATAAAGCTCATCCACTAAGGCTTTAGCCAAGTCAACAGTTGCCACACTTTCAGGCGAATTTCCACTACGAGCAAAGGATACAAGGACAGTCGCCACATCTTTTTTCAAATAAGTTTCTGGATTGGCAACGATATCTGTTGTCGCAATGGCATTGAAATTCCATTTGCGTTCGTCATAGACTTCCTTAAAGTAAGGTACCAAGGTATCTCCCACATAAGCAGACGTACCAGCACCCGTCAAGATAACCTTGATATAGTCATGTTTATCAGCGATTCCTTTCAGAAAGGCTGCAATTTCTTCCCGTTTTGCTTGATAGGCTTCAAAAGCCTCTTTCCATACATCAGGCTGTTGGTAGATTTCACGAGTCGTGATTTCTGCACCCAGTTCAAGTAATTCTTCTTTTGTGTAATTTAGCATAGAGTTCCTCTAATCTATTGTTGTTTCATTCCTATTGAAAATATGGGAATGGGAGTGACTCCCATTCCCATGTATATTCTATATAAGATGCTCTAAGTCACATCTTATTCATCTTCGTCATCATCGAAGCCTGCTAATAAATCATTGACTTTTACGATGCTTTCTGCAGCACGGCTCTTGTAGTCCGCATCTGCACCTGTAAGGCTGGCATTGATAAATTCAATCACCATTGGAAGATTCATCCCTGCGTAGAGTTCGATGTCGCGACCTTCCATGATCAAACGGCTTACCACGTTACATGGTGTACCACCGAGAAGGTCCGCAAAGACTAGGAAATCATCCAATCCTTCGATAGCAGCTTCAAATTTTGCAGTAAATTCTTCTGGGCCATCTTCTGGAAGAAGAGCCACTGCATGAATGTTGTCCTGTGGACCCATGATCATTTCAGTGCTACCTTTAAGTTCTTCACAGAAACGACCATGACTCACCAAAATTAATGATTTGCTCATAAATTATGCGCCCATTCCAAGCAAGAATTTACCGATGAATGAAAGACCTACTGCAAGAACGATAATGATACCGATCGCTTTAGTAGAGTTCATACCTTTCTTACCAAGCAACCAGAAGATAAAGGCAGTAAAGATTGCTGGAAGCAAGCGTGGGAAGATTGAGTTCAAGATGTCTTGGAAGTCAATCATCTTTTCACCGATTGGCAATTTGTAAGAAATGTCAAAGTTGATCATTGTTGCTACAAGAGCACCCATCATGAAGACACCAAGTACAGATGCAGCGTCAATCAAAGCTGTCAAAGTACTTTGCATGTTGTTGATAAGGTTAACCCCTTCTTTATATGCAAATTCCAATTGTTTCCAACGGAAGATGTCATAAGCAACTGCAACTGCGATCCAAAGGAAGATACCCCATGGTTGGCCAGCGATAGCCATAGTTGCTGCGATAGATCCCATGATAGCAGGTACAAGTGAACCAAAGATTGTGTCTCCAAGAGGAGCGAATGGTCCCATCAAACCTGTCTTGATACCGTTAACGGCATCTTTTGAACCTACACCATCTTTTTCTTCCATGGCAAGGTCAAAACCAGCGATAATTGTGTGGAAGAATGGTGAAGTATTGAAGAATTGAGTATGAACTTTCATCATTTCTTTCAATTCAGGAGTTCCATCCCCATACATTTTACGCAATTGAGGCAAGATCATGTAAAGGTAACCAGAAGCTTGCATACGTTCGTAATTCCAACCTAATTGGAAAGTAAACAAGCTACGTTTGTTAATTTGATTAAAATCTTCTTTTGTAAGTTTGTAATTAGAATTCGTCATCTTCGATTTCCCCACTTTCTGATGGTGTAGAAGGTGCTGCTACAGCTACTTTTTGGCTGTTCTTAAAGTGAACAACTGCAAGGAAGATACCTACGATAGAGATACCGATCATAGACAAACCTTTGAAGTTGTTAGCAAAGCCAATCTTTTCAGCAACATCAGCAGGAAGAGTACCAAGGATACCCGCAACAGCGCCACCAAGACCTGTTACATATGAGTAAAGAACAGTCAACATAGCTGTCAAACCGAATCCCATTGCAAGGTAGTGAAGGTTACGTTTAACTGGAAGGTAACGAAGCAAGATTGCAAATCCAAGACCTGGAAGCATACGACCTGCAAGTGTCAAACCGTCTGCAACCCATTGGTATTCTTTAACAAGGTTTACAACACCTTGTACGAATTCTCCACCAAAAGCAAGAGCGAAGAATACTGGAAGGGCACGAGAAAGAGCCCATGGAATCGCACCAAGTAGGTAGTTGCGTTCGATACCTTTGTAGTCAAAGCGTTCGATCGCAGCATCAATACGGTGTGCAAAGAAAGTAGTTGTCATCCGTCCAAGAACGTCGAAGTATGTCAAAAGTGCTGCTACTGGTACAGCGATTGTTGTGATCGCAAGATCTGTATCAATACCTTGAGAGATAGAGAATGCTGTTGCAAGAACCGCACCAGAAGTTGCGTCGATACGAGAAGCACCACCGAAGGTACCAACCCCGAGAACGAACAACTGCAAGCTACCACCGATAAACAAACCAGTTGTCACATCTCCCATGATCAAACCAGTAATGAAACCAGCGAATACAGGGGAACCTGCAGATGAAACGATTGTCAACTCATCACAGATTTGATAAGCTGAGTACAAAGTGAGAAGTAAAATTTGCCACCATTGTATCATAACAATGACCTCCTAAAAATTTTTTCCTATTTTAATAAGCTCAAAAAGTCTGAAACTGGATCATTTGGAACCATTTGAGCAGTGAGTTTCACACCTTTTTCTGCTAGTTTGTGGAAATCTTCCACATCCTTGTCTACCACGTTGATAGAACGTGTGATAGAGCGAGTTTCTGGTGTTTGAGACATATTGCCGACGTTGAGTGTTTCAAGCGGTACACCTGCTTCGACCAAACCAAGGAAACGGTCTGGTTTACGTGCAACGATAAAGAGACGTTGGCTATCGTATTTACCAGCAAGGATATTTGCTGCTGCTTTCTCAACTGGCAAGATACTGAGTTTCACACCTGGTGGTGTTGCAAGTTTCAAACCACTCTTTTCAATATCGTTGTTAACAACTTCATCGTCTACAACCATAATGCGCGAAACATTTAGTTTCCCTGCCCAAAGATTGGCTACTTGACCGTGGATCAAACGTCCATCGATACGGCATCCTACAATTGTCATAAGTTTTCCCCCTTTATGTGTTTTAGTGTAGGTTTACGAGTTAAATGAATCTCTTCTTTATATTCACCTTCAGTTTCAAAGATGATGATGCGGTTGTCACCTTTCTTGAGATAGCTATGAGGGATATAAAGTGAGAGGGTCGGGCCGACATTCCAGAAACGCCCTAGGTGACGCCCGTTGACAAAGGCAACTCCCTTACCAAACTCAGACAAGTCTAAGTAGGTATCCTTCGGCTCTTCGACCGTAAAGTCGAAAGCGTAAAAGGTTGGTTGTCCTTCTGTCCATCCTTTTGAAAAATCAATCTTCTCAGGATTATCCAGTGGAAGTGGATATTGTTTCCAATTCAGTAAGAAATGTAGATCCTTGCAGACACCTGTACGAATTCCTTTACGCTGCGTATCTGCCAAGAACTTATGACCGTAGTTGACACGCCCCATATTTTCGATCAAGATGTCAATCTCTGAAAAGCCTTCTCGGTTGCCTTGACAGTAGATGTCTTCACCAATCTCTGTCTGGTATTGAGTAGCAATCCATTGACCATCTACATAGAGTTGAGCTCGGTCACGTCCATCGATGATACGGAGACGTTCCTCTTCTGCATCCCAACTTGCTTCGGTACGATAGAGAAGGTAGCCATAACTTTGACCAAGTTCTTCCATCGCTTTTGGATAGAGGCTTTCAGTTGGACTAGAGAGACTATCCAGGGTCTCAAACAAGGAAACTTTTTCGGCCAATGGAATGGACCCTATCTCCATGCTTTCCTTATAGAGTGGTTCCAACTGTGGATACTCTGGGAAGTGTGTTGCCATCATCTTCTTAACCGCTAGGTATTTAGCAGTTGGATTTCCTTCTTCATCGAGAAGGGCATCATAGTCGTAAGATGTGACTTGTGGCAAATCCAGAGTTCCTCGAGCCGAGCAACCATTCATGAAACCAAAGTTTGTTCCACCATGGAACATGTAAAGGTTGATAGAGCCTTGCTCCAACACCTCTCGAACAGCTTCTGCCAATTCTTTAGGATCCCGTGTGATGATGGGTTCTTTCCAACGGTTGAACCAACCATCCCAGAACTCCATACACATGAGGGGCCATTTCTTGCCATACTCATCAAAGAATTCCTGCATCTGTGAAAAGTTGTACGGAGCTTTAGAACCGAAGTTCCCTGTCACAAAGAGGTCGTCTTCGATCAAGGTTCCGGCTTTCAGAGTAGCCCTCCATGGACCATCTGAAGTAAAGAGTGGGCAATCAATCCCTCGGTCTTCCATCAATTTCCGAATGGCTCGTAGATAAGACTTATCTTCTCCATAAGAGCCATATTCATTTTCGACTTGCATCATAAGAATGTTTCCGCCGTTATCCAACAGGCGAGGAACAAGCCTTGGCAATAATTGGTCATAATAGCGGGCAACAGCCTCGATGTAGGCCGGGTCGGACGAGCGGATTCGCATGTCCTTGGTCAAGAGCCAAGCCGGCAAGCCACCAAATTCCCATTCCGCACAGATAAATGGAGACGGGCGTACAATGGCGTAGAGACCCAGATCTTGTGCAATTTGAAGAAATCTCTCCAAATTTCTGGCACCTTCAAAATCAAACTCCCCTTCAACAGGTTCGTGTAAATTCCAAGCCACATAAGTCTCGACTGTATTAAAGCCAAGCGCCTTTAAGTTATAGAGGGAATGATACCAATCCTCTGCTGGAATCCTAAAATAATGAATGGCGCCGGACAAAATCTTGAACGGTTTTTCGTCTAAATAGAAATCGTCCTCAATTTTAAATCTTGTCATGTTATTACCTCTGACGAATTAAGTTTGCGCTTTCATTTATTATAATATTAACTATAATCAAATCTTTTGCATTTGTCAATAGGTTTTAGAAAATTCTTTAAAATTTTTCTATTTTTTTACTTCTTTTTTACCAAAATTGTCTAAAAATAGCATGAAATGAGGGCTTTTGCATGACCTCTGTTTTAACGGCGCTTTTATATATGTGCAAAATAATATTTTTAATGTATTATGTTATTTTTTCATCTAAATGCTACTATTTTCTTTGTGTTTGTGGTAGAATCAAAGAAGGAGAAAGAAAAAAATTGAGGTGCAATTATGGCTATTCCAAAATACCAATATATTAAAGACGAACTCAAGAATAAAATCATCTCAGGTCAATTTGCGAGTGGAGACAAGTTTTATACTGAAGCAGAGTTGATCGCCATGTATGATGTCAGTTCTATCACAGTTGTTCGTGCCTTGAACGACCTTGCCAAAGATGGCTATATTGTCCGCCAACAAGGAAAAGGAACTTTTGTTTCACGCGCTCGTAAGCACAAACTCGTTGAGTTTTCAGACGTAGAAATTTTTGAAACAAAAGACGATAAGGTAACTGTCCTTTCTATCGAACGTGGAAATAAGCTTGAATATTTGGAAAAACTTGGTTTGCGTGGAGACCAGTTCTACTACAAGATCGAACGGACACGTCAAACTAACGACGTGACCTATATCTACCACACTTCTTATATTCCCGAACAATATATCAACGCCAACTATCCAAATCTTGACTATTATAGTTCTATCTATAAACGTTTCAAGCTGGATTACCGCATTCACATGACTGACGAGCATTTTGAGGAAATCAACGAAATCGCATTCCCAACACCAGAGCATGCTGCTTCTACGTTGGGAATTGATACACAATTTCCAACTGTCTTCCAAACAAAGACTACAAAACTTGAGGCCACTGGTCAAGTTTTGGCTTATAGCGAAACTTATAAGCGAGCTGACTACTACAAAATCAAATTCATCTCATGCAACCGAGGTCATTAAGAAAAAGCCTGAGCCTAGCTCAGGCTTTTTCTATGTTCATTATAGCATGCACCACTTGGTATGAACATATGACGAAGGGTAATTCTTTAATTAGTAGTGCTTTTACTAAAAACAAGTTAAATATTGGCTAGATTTTCCTTGTTTTTAGTTTTTTGACAATTTTTTCCTAAATCTTATGATTTCCTCCATTTATTATAGTTCTTTCATAAAGCCGCTTGACTTTTTATAGTTTAGATAATAAAATAAAAACAGTTTTGTGTAAACGTTATCATATAACATAATAACAAGGAGGTTTTATCATGAAACTAGAAAAGAAACAGCGCTTCTCCATCCGTAAATACGCGATTGGAGCAGCTTCTGTACTCATAGGATTTGCTTTTGGTACCCAAGTCGTGTCTGCTGACGGGATTACTCCAGCTCCAACAGCTGAAGAAACTGTTCAAACTATTCAGGAGAGTCCTCAAGCAGCCAAGGAAGCTGTAGACTCCAAGGTTCCAGAAAAATTGGAAGAAAAGGCTGACGAGCCTGTAAAAGAGGAGGTCAAAGAAGACCAGGAGGCTCCTCGAACAGTTGCTCCAAAAGCAGAAGAGTCAAGCGCACCAGTTGTGACAGAAAATGCTGCTCCAACTCCTACTACCGAGAAAGAAAGCCCTGCTCCAGCTGAAATTCCTGCCGAAAGCACTTCTTCAGACAAGAAAAATGAAACCGTCACACCTGCAGTAACCGCTCCGAGCACTGAACGAGCAAGTCAAGTAAATGAAAAACTGGCAAAACGAAAAATGATCTCAATCGACGCTGGACGCAAGTACTTCTCGCCAGACCAACTCAAAGAAATCATCGACAAAGCCAAACACTACGGTTATACTGACCTCCATCTCTTAGTCGGAAATGATGGCATGCGTTTCATGCTGGACGACATGACGATCACAGCCAACGGTAAAACCTATGCCAGTGAAGATGTCAAACGTGCACTCGAAAACGGAACTGATGCCTATTACAAGGATCCAAACGGCAACCATTTGACAGAGAGTCAGATGACGGACTTGATCAACTATGCTAAAAACAAAGGCATTGGTCTCATCCCAACCGTAAACAGCCCTGGTCACATGGATGCGATTTTGCATGCCATGAAAGAACTAGGCATCCAAAATCCAAACTTTACCTACTTTGATAAGGAATCTGCCCGTACTGTTGACCTTGATAACAAAGAGGCAGTTGCATTTACCAAAGCTCTGATTGACAAGTATGCTGCTTACTTCGCTGGCAAATCTGACATTTTCAATATCGGACTAGACGAATATGCAAATGATGCTACAGATGCCAAAGGCTGGAGCGTTCTTCAGGCTGATAAATACTATCCAAACGAAGGCTACCCTGTAGGAGGATATGAGAAATTTATCGCCTACGCCAATGACCTTGCTCGTATCGTTAAATCTCACGGACTCAAACCAATGGCCTTCAACGACGGTATCTACTACAATAGCGACACTAGCTTTGGTACTTTTGACAAAGACATCATCGTTTCTATGTGGACTGGTGGATGGGGCGGATACGATGTCGCTTCTTCTAAACTTTTAGTTGAAAAAGGCCACCAAATCCTTAATACCAACGATGCTTGGTACTACGTCCTCGGCCGTAATGCAGATGGTCAAGGCTGGTACAACCTCGATCAAGGACTCAATGGTATCAAGAACACTCCAATCACTTCTGTACCAAAATCTGAAGGAGCAGACGTTCCATTCATCGGTGGTATGGTAGCTGCTTGGGCAGATGAACCATCTGCACGTTATTCACCATCACGCCTCTTCAAACTCATGCGCAGCTTCGCAAATGCCAATGCTGAATACTTTGCTGCCGACTATGAGTCTGCTGAGCAAGCTCTGAAAGAAGTACCAACAGACCTTAACCGCTATACTGCAGAAAGTGTCGCAGCTGTCAAAGAAGCTGAAAAAGCCATTCGCTCACTCGATAGCAACCTCAGCCGTGCCCAACAAGACACCATTGACCAAGCAATCGCAAAACTCCAAGAAGCTGTTAGCAATTTGACCTTCACACCAGAAGCTCAAAAAGAAGAAGACGCGAAACGCGAAGTTGAAAAACTTGCCAAGAACAAGGTGATCTCAATTGACGCTGGACGTAAGTACTTCACGCTTGACCAACTCAAACGCATCGTAGACAAGGCGAGCGAACTCGGCTACTCTGATGTGCACCTTCTCCTAGGAAATGACGGACTTCGCTTCCTACTTGATGACATGACCATCACAGCTAACGGCAAAACTTATGCAAGTGACGATGTCAAAAAGGCCATCATCGAAGGAACAAAAGCTTACTACGATGATCCAAACGGAACCACTCTTAGTCAAGCTGAAATCACTGAATTGATCGAGTACGCAAAATCAAAAGGCCTCGGACTCATCCCAGCGATCAACAGCCCTGGTCACATGGATGCCATGCTTGTCGCTATGGAAAAATTGGGTATCCAAAATCCTCAAGCCAACTTCGACAAGGTATCCAAAACAACCATGGACCTTGAAAACGAAGAAGCGATGAACTTTGTCAAAGCCCTCATCGGCAAGTACATGGACTTCTTTGCAGGCAAGACTAAGATCTTTAACTACGGTACAGACGAATACGCCAATGATGCTACCAACGCTCAAGGCTGGTATTATCTGAAATACTACAATCTCTATGGCAAGTTTGCTGAGTACTCTAACACTCTTGCTGCTATGGCCAAAGAAAGAGGTCTTCAACCAATGGCCTTCAACGATGGTTTCTACTACGAGGACAAGGACGATGTTGAGTTTGACAAGGATGTCATCATCTCTTACTGGTCTAAGGGATGGTGGGGTTACAACCTTGCAACGCCTCAGTACCTAGCAAGCAAAGGCTATAAACTCCTCAACACCAACGGAGACTGGTACTACGTGCTAGGTAATCACAAACCAGACGAAGCCTACCCACTATCAAAGGCACTTGAAAACTCTGGTAAAGTGCCATTTAACCAGCTTGCTTCTACCAAGTATCCAGAGGTAGACCTTCCGACGACCGGAAGCATGCTTGCTATCTGGGCAGACAAACCAAGTGCTGAGTACAAGGAAGAAGAAATCTTTGAACTCATGACTGCCTTCGCAGATTACAACAAAGACTACTTCCGCGCTAACTACAATGCCCTCCGTGAGGAACTTGCTCAAATCCCTGCAAACTTGGATGGATACAGTAAGGAAAGCTTGGATGCCCTAAATGCAGCTAAAGAAGCTCTCAACTACAACCTCAACCGTAACAAACAAGCCGAGTTAGACGCTCTCGTAGCCAAACTCAAGGCAGCCCGCCTAGGCCTCAAACCAGCAGCAACCCACTCAGGAAGCCTCGATGAAAACGAACTAGCTGCCAATGTTGAAACCAAACCGGAACTCATCACAAGAGCAGAAAAGATTCCATTTGAAGTTATCAAGAAGGAAAATCCAAATCTCCCAGCTGGTCAGGAAAAGATCATCACACCAGGTGTAGAGGGCGAACGCACTCATTACATCTCTGTCCTTACTGAAAATAGGCAACAAACAGAAACTGTTCTAGATAGCCAAGTAACCAAAGAACCTGTGATCCAAGTGGTTGAAATCGGTGCCCCTATTACCCACAAAGGGGATGAAAGTGGCCTTGCTCCAGCTACCGAAGCGAAACCAAGACTGGATATCCAAGAAGAAGAGATTCCGTTCACTACCGTAACACATGAAAATCCACTCTTACTCAAAGGGAAGACTCAAGTCGTTACTAAAGGCGCTAACGGTCGTCGCAGTCATTACTACTCTGTGAGCACTAGTGCTGACGGTAAGGAAGTGAAAACTCTTGTAGATAGCCTTGTGACCCAAGAAGCAGTGACACAAGTCATTGAAGTCGGAACCCTTGTTACCCATGTAGGGGATGAACACGGTCTTGCCCCAGCCACAGAAGAAAAACCTAGACTGGACATCCAAGAAGAAGAGATTCCGTTCACTACCGTGACACGTGAAAATCCGCAATTGCCAAAAGGACAAAGTCAAGTCGTCGTTTCCGGAGTAAATGGTCGCCGTACCGTCTTCTACTCTGTGAGCACTAGTGCTGATGGAAAGGAAGAAAGAACTCTTGTCAATAGCGTGGTAACACAGGAAGCGGTCGCTCAAGTCGTTGAAGTCGGCACTGCCGTTGAGAAAGCTGAGCAAACTGCACCAACTACTGTCAAAGCAGATGAAAAACAACTCCCTGCAACAGGAAGTCAAGACTCTGCAGGTTTGGTCGCAGCAGGCCTCATGGCGACTCTAGCAGCCTACGGACTGACTAAGAGAAAAGAAGACTAAACCTCTTCGATAAGAATAGAAAAAAGCGAGATTGAATCTCGCTTTTTTGTTTTATAATTAGTCACCCAAACCGATGCGTTCAAAGATATCATCTACTCGTTTGGTGTAGTATGCAGGGTTGAAGATTTCATCGATCTCCTCTTGAGTCAGGCGTGAAGTCACTTCTGGATCGGCTTCCAGAAGCGGTTTGAAGTCTACTTGGTTATCCCAAGAGTAGGCTGTTTTTGGTTGCACCAAGTCATAGGCTTGCTCACGGGTCATGCCTTTTTCAATCAAGGTCAACATAGCACGTTGGCTAAAGATCAGACCAAAAGTTGAGTTCATGTTGCGAATCATGTTATCTGGGAAAACCGTCAAGTTCTTGACGATATTTCCAAATCGGTTGAGCATATAGTCAATCAAAATGGTTGTATCTGGTGTGATGATACGCTCAGCTGATGAGTGAGAGATATCACGTTCGTGCCAAAGGGCTACATTCTCATAAGCTGTTACCATGTGACCACGGATAACACGCGCAAGACCTGTCATGTTCTCAGAACCGATAGGGTTGCGTTTGTGAGGCATTGCTGAAGACCCTTTTTGACCTTTAGCAAAGAACTCTTCCACTTCGCGTTGTTCTGATTTTTGAAGACCACGAATCTCCGTTGCCATGCGTTCAATAGAAGTCGCGATGCTGGCAAGAACTGCAAAGTACTCAGCGTGAAGATCACGAGGAAGGACTTGTGTAGAGATTTCCTGAGCACGGATACCCAATTTGTCGCAGACGTATTTCTCTACAAATGGTGGGATGTTGGCAAAGTTTCCAACCGCACCAGAAATCTTACCAGCTTCCACACCAGCAGCTGCATGCTCGAAACGCTCGATATTGCGCTTCATTTCGCTGTACCAAGTCGCCAATTTCAGACCAAAAGTTGTAGGCTCAGCGTGCACACCATGAGTACGACCCATCATGATGGTGAACTTGTGCTCCTTAGCCTTATCAGCGATGATGTTGGTGAAGTTTTCAAGGTCACGACGAATGATGTCGTTGGCCTGCTTATAAAGGTAACCGTAGGCAGTATCCACCACGTCAGTAGATGTCAAACCATAGTGAACCCACTTGCGCTCTTCGCCAAGAGTCTCAGAAACCGCACGTGTGAAAGCCACCACATCGTGACGCGTCTCCTGCTCGATTTCCAAAATACGGTCGATGTCAAAGTCCGCTTTCTCGCGAATCAAAGCCACATCTTCCTTAGGGATTTCCCCCAACTCAGCCCATGCCTCGTCAGCCAAGATTTCCACCTCAAGCCAAGCACGGTATTTATTTTCTTCACTCCAAATGTTCGCCATCTCAGGGCGAGAGTAACGGTTGATCATGATGTTAATTTTTCCTTTCTTTACTGATTATTCCATACATAATACATAGTTTATATACAGTAAATAACTTGTTTTTAAAATGATATTGAATGTTTAGTAGTCGCCTATAGCTTTAAGTTTTATTTATAAAATATTTTTTGTCTGCTCTCCAATTTTATAATCAACACCATCAATAGTAACCGATTTTTGTAGAATGTTATCTTGTCCTACTAAAATTAAATAATTGTCAGATGACGACTCAATATATTGTTTCAACTTTTCTTCTACATCATTTAATTTTAATCTTACTTCAAAGATATCATGTAACAATATTTCATATGAACCAAATTGTTCTGTATAATGTAAACCACTATCATAAGTTTTAATAAATTCAAATTCAATATCCTTTAGATTTTGAATTTCTAATATATTTTTATCTATAATCTCTTCAAAAAACTCTCTTATTACATTAAATTCTCTGTTCTTTCTTGTATGGAACCACTTAACAAATTTTATCGTATTCTTTGACTGCACATACACTCGTAAATCATCTGAAACTATAAAATTCGTTTTTTTCTCATAAGTTACTCCCAATTCATTAGCGATGTTATCAAAGGAAGCAAATTTTTTATAAACTCCTCCAATTGGTTGATATTGATTTGCTATTTTTGAATTTTTAACTAGTAAATACTTCCCATCAATCTTTATCCTAAATAGATAAGCTAAACTAAATCTTACCTGTTTTTCTCGAGCTTTTCCGATATTTGTACTTATCCATAATCTAAAATATTTTCTATTTGTCAAAATAAGCGTTAAAGATCCACCTACAACAAAAGAAATAACAGCTGAAATGACCTTCTCTATTAACCACATCATATTTTCCTTCCCATAGTCACTTTCTTATAGTAACTCACAAAATATCCCCATTTCACTAAAATCAATTTCTTTATCCTTATTTTTATAAAAATAAGGATAAATTTCTCTTTGTAAACTCACAAACCCTTTTGGCTTTCGTCCACTCTTTTTCTCTGTCCGTCTTATATAAATAAACAGCTCCAACAGCACAATCCACCATCTAGACATAGCAATTCCTTGCAAAGGTAATGATTCATCATATGAATTAATTTTTAAAGAATCAAATTTTAAACAATATTCATCTTTTAATCGATTAAAAATTTTCTTATTATTAGAAAAATCATTCTTTACAAAAAAGCTTAAGATAATAGGTTCTGTAGAGAAATTTTCTTTCTCTGCCTGAGACAAATAGTAGGCAAGCTCTTGTTTTCGAATTTCTGATTCTGAATATTTTGTAATAATATAATAGAACCAAATTTCAAATTCCGATTCTGAATAATAATCTAATATATAATCCCTGTCTACAAGCAACTGTTTTATTAATTTAGGAACTGCATTCTTAGCTAACTTGCTACAAATTTGATCAACTAATTTATAAACATGCGAAACCAATCTAGGATGAATATAGGATACTTTAAGTATGAAAGGTATAAAATATGAAACTATCTGTTCATCTATCCTCACTCTATCATCTTTTATTGTATTTGTTAATTTAGTTAATACAGTTTTTATCTGACTAAGATAATTCTGGGAAACCAGACTCTCTATATATTTTCTAAGTTGCTTATAGTTAACCTTATCTAGAGTTAATATTTCCCCTCTAAAATCAATGTTTAAATAAGGGAATAAGCTATGCACTTCATCTATATTTGCTTTATTATTTTTAGAAAAACCTCTCCCTGTTTCAGTTTTTTCAAATTTTCGCGTCAACGAAAATGGTCTAATCAATCTATCAAAAATCTCAATATTCTTTTCCAACTCTGATTGTGAGTATGAATAAAAAGAATAATCGTCCACATATCTATAATACATAGTAATGTCTTTATTCTTAAATTTTGCATCAAGAGCGAGACTTAGAAATTCTGCTGTAATGAAAGAACTTATTGGGCCAGTTATAATCCCATTTGTCTGATTTTCATTTACTGATCTATTATAGCCACCTAAAAATTTAAAAAACACATCTATACTGTCAGCAAAATCATTAAATGGTTCGTATGAACTAAGAGTAAACAAGAGATTTGTATCAATTGATGAGTAATAGTTCTCTAAATCAGCAGATAAATAATATGGACCACTACCCTCAACTAAGAAAGATTTCTCTTCATTTTTTTCAAAACTTTTATTTAGTTTTCTGTCTAATTCATTAGTATAATTTTTATATTTTTCAAAGATTTGTATATCTTGATTTTCATAATCAATTATAAAAAATTGGCCCAAACCTAATATGGGAGAATTAGATTTTTGTATAATATCTTCTATTTCTTCTGAATTATACAACTGCATTATCCAATCATTATGTGCACTTACTGCATTATAAACAAACGAAAAAAAGTATATAGGATTCACTATTCCCATCATTCTCTTGGAGCCATTATTTTTAAATGCAAAGTATTTTATCGCCTCTGAACCATTTCTCTCAACGTACTCAGATCTAGAAATTTGCTTTATATTTAACTCCACATAATCACTTTTTCCAATTGTTTGATAAACTGGAATCTTATCAAGTTTAACTTTTTCAAATAACCTATCTGGGATTTTAAAATATTCATCTAAAAACGGAGGTAAGTTACTCGATACCATCTGATTCATGAGTATATCTATATTATACCTATCTTGTACACTAATCATCAAAACTCCTCAACCTCATCCGGCACATCACTAAACAACGTCACATGTCCCATTTTGCGGTTGTGCTTCGCTTCTATTTTACCATATAGGTGGAGGTGGGCGCTTGGATTTTCTGTGACATATTTTTCAGCGGCTTCGACATGCTGGCCGAGGACATTGAGCATAACGGCTGGCGCATGTAATTTAATTGCTGGCAATGGTGCTCCTAGAACGCCCAGAATATGGGTATCAAACTGAGAGAAGTCGCAGGCTTCAATTGAATAATGCCCAGAGTTGTGTGGCCGTGGAGCAATTTCATTGACAATGATGTCGTCAGCTGTCGCAAACATTTCCACACAGAGCGTTCCAGACAAGTTGAGTTGTTCTGCGATTCGAACCGCCATAGCTTTGGCCTTGGCTGCTAGACTGTCAGAAATGCGAGCTGGCACAATGGTCTTAGATAGGATGTTGTTGCGGTGGATATTTTCCTGAACTGGGAAAACCGTCACTTCCTTGCCATTTCCTGACACGATGACAGAAATTTCAAGGTCAAAGTTGACAAATTCTTCCAAAACACAGGCTGCTGAGTCGGCTAGTGCACAGGCTTCTTCCAAGTCTTCTTCTGAGCGAATGACCTTTTGCCCATGTCCATCGTAGCCACCTGTCGCAGTCTTAAGGACATAATTTTTCGACAAGTCAATCTCCGCCAAATCTTGACTTGAGGTCACAACCTTGTAGGGTGCCACAGTGACTTGTGCCTTGTTTGAGAGGAAGTCCTTTTCAAAAATGCGATTTTGAGAGATGCGGAGCAGGTCAGTTCCTTGAGGGAGTTGTCCATCCTTGATGACAGCATCCAGACCGTCAGCATCGACATTTTCAAACTCATAGGTAAGGACATCGCAACGCTCAGCCAACTGACGAAGGGCGTTCACATCGTTATAGGGAGCCACGATGATTTCCGCTACACGAGAGGCAGGACAATCCGCCGCAGGATCCAGCGCGATAACCTTGTGCCCCATGTAGATAGCAGAAATGGCCATCATCTGACCCAGCTGACCACCTCCGATAATTCCGATTGTTTTAGATGAGCTCATTGGTAGACTCCTCTGCAATTTTCCCTTGTTCTTCAGCAAAATCTGCCAAAGCTGTCGCGATACTCTGATCCTCTACTGACAGGAGACGGAGGGCAAAGAGAGCAGCATTGGTCGCACCTGCCTCACCGATAGCCATTGTCGCAACAGGCACACCGCCCGGCATCTGTACAATCGAGTAAAGCGAGTCCACGCCACTAAGGGCACGTGATTTGACGGGCACACCAATGACAGGAAGGGTTGTTTTGGCAGCTACCATACCTGGCAAATGGGCTGCGCCACCTGCACCTGCGATAATGACCTTGGTGCCACGGCTACGTGCTTCTTCCGCATGCTTGAACATGAGATCAGGTGTACGGTGGGCAGAGACAACCTTCTTTTCGTAGGCTACACCGAAACGGTCGAGAACTTCGGCAGTTTTTTGCATGGTTGCCCAGTCAGATTTTGAGCCCATGATAATGGAAATTACTGGTTTAGTCATAATTTTTCCTTTTTTCCTTTCTTTTTTCAATCACCTTAGGTTGTGAGGGACGGCAGCAGCCACCAAAGGTGTCTCATGCCTAAAGTCGGAAGCCCAAGGTCTTCCGATTTCCCTGAACGATTGGCTTATAATCCAATCGTTCTTTCACAACAGCGGTGATTGCTCTATACCAGCTCGCTAATGCTCGCCATTGACAAATTTAGTATCTGTTAATCTTTTATAGCCTTACTTCCAATATCGGTTCGGTAAAAGAGGCCTTCTGTGTTTTGTTTGTCAAGTTCCTTGTAGATAGTGTTTTGACCGTCTTTGACGGTATCTGCTGTGGTGACGAGCATATAGACACGTCCACCGTTTGATAGCAGTGCTCTGCTATTTTCCGAAAACTTAGCCCCTGCATAGTAGGTTATGATATCTCCCTCAGTTTTTTCTGGCAATTCAACACCTCTTTCATAGTCTAGCGGGTAGCCGTTTGATGCGACAACCACACCCAGAGTCACACCCTTATCCGTCCAAGTGATGTTTGGCTCCTTGCCATCGAGGATATCCGTGATATTTTGTGCAAAATCGGAGGTCAGACGAGGCAAGATAATCTGAGTTTCTGGATCTCCGAACCGAGCGTTAAACTCGATGACTTTCGGTCCGTCTGCTGTCAAGATAAGCCCCGAATAAAGAACACCAAGATAAGGGTGACCTTCCTGAATCATGCCCTCAAGGACTGTCTTGACAATAGTGTCAACCGCTGTGTCAATCACACTCTGTGGTAAGTGTGGAACTGGCGCATAGGCCCCCATCCCACCAGTGTTAGGACCCTTGTCGCCATCATAGGCACGTTTGTGGTCCTGAGCCGTTGGCATGATGTAGAACTTGTCACCATTGACAAAGGCAAAAAGTGAAAATTCCTCTCCTGAAAGAAACTCCTCGATAACCACACGCGCACCTGAGTCACCAAATTTATTGTCCAAAAGCATCTCATGAGCAGCTTCGACCGCTTGTTCGACTGTCTCAGCAACGACAACACCTTTCCCAAGCGCCAACCCATCCGCCTTGACTACGATTGGAGCGCCTTTCTCCTCAATATAAGCCTTAGCTTCCTCGAAATCTGAAAATGTGCCATAGGCTGCTGTCGGAACGTCGTATTTGACCATGATTTCCTTTGCAAAATCCTTAGACCACTCCAGCTCCGCTGCAGCCCTAGTCGGACCAAAAGCCTTGAGACCAGCTTGGTTAAAATCATCTACAATCCCAGCAGCCAAAGCATCATCCGGACCGATGAAGGTCCAGGCAATATCGTTATCCTGTGCAAACTCAATCAACTTAAAATGTTCGGAAATAGCGATATTTGCCAATTCCAGACCATCCAGAGTCATTCCGTCATTTCCAGGAGCTACAAAGACTTTTTCAACTTCTTTTGACTCAAGCAACTTCTTAGCAATGGCATGTTCACGACCACCCGAGCCGACAACTAACAGCTTCATCTTTCAACCTCTTTTGCGAATTATTTACTAATATTATACCATAAACGTTCGTTTTAATCTAATTATATTTGCGAGTAAAAAATACAACATCGAGTAAACTTACTGAACCGATTTCATTTTTAGCCTTTAAACATTCAATACCGCCTCATTATAAAACAAGGCGGTATTGAGTGCGGAATATCTCTAAAAGTATGTAGAAAAGCTTCATTAGGTATTAAGCTTACCAGCTATAAGAAATATAATTTATTCGTTTCATCCTTATATCGGTTACCTCAAAACAATCCGGCGTAAATATAGCCAAATTGAATCCTTCGGGATTCATAACGCTGCGGAATTCAATTCCTTGATAAATTAATTCTCCAGAAATTGGTTTGGTTAGAGATTTCACAAAATCAGCTATATATTGAGTAGGGATATAATCTAGAATATCATCAGAATTTCTCATTACTCGCCCCATCTCAGAATCAATCTTTTTTAGATTTTTTTTATTAATCGCTAATTCAGCAAGATCATCAATAATACCATCTTGAAAAGGGCTAATTTCAATTATTTTTTTAAAATCAATGACTGTTATTGCAGACTTCAACTTAAAAGTGCCAATACATACATGATCATACAAACCTGTTCTTGTTTCATGTATTGTTGTCGTCTCTGAATCACCTAAATAAAGCATTACAACCCCTTTTGGATTAGCTCTTCCATCGGCTGATTTACCTTTAGGAGGTGCCCCTATCCCTTCTGATTCAAATGGTTTCCCGTCTTTTGAAATCCTGCACCTATAGAACTGTTCTCCTTCTGAATAAGTCTTTTGAATAGCTTCACAATACTTTCTTAGAATGCATTTATTAATTTGATTTGAATGAAAACGATTGTTATATTTAATGTCGTCAACAAAATCTTCCCAACTCTTACTGAACAATGAATGATCTTTTAAATAAATTGGGTCATACATCTGCTTTACTCCAACAGGGTGCGTTAACAATTCAGGACTTTCTTCGAATAGATTTTTACAAATCTCAGAAAGCATTTGGTGAATCTTGAACTCCTCTTTAGTAGTAAATATATTCCAATTTGTGGCTATTTCTGTTTTTAGAAGCGTTTCTTGCCCAACTGGGAAATTTTCTATTTTATCTACTGGAGAAAAAATAGAAACGAGAGAGCTCAAAAATGGAATTAAATAGTCGTCACACTGTGTATCATAAACACAAACATTATTATTTGAACAAATGTCACAGCTAGCTTGCCTTTCAGCTATATTAACTTCGTTTTTTAGAATCTCATCTGCAAAACAATCTTTACAAATTTTCATTCACTGTCTCCACTGATTCGGTCAAGATACTTACTAACCAATTCAATATGATGCATAATGGACAATTTCTTTACTGTGCCAAGTCCTGGATAAGAACCCGTTTTATACAATTTTTCAAATTCATTTATCGCCAGTGTTCTTTCCACTAGGCCCTCGTTGACAAATGTAATTAATTTTTCAAGTGCTTCCTTAAACTTACCAGCTGGGTTTGTTGGATCTTGGTTTGTTTCTGATACAAAATGGTGAATTCTTAGATTTTCATCAGAATCAAAATAAACGATGTGGATAGCAACAGCATAAGGAGCAAAACCTGATTCACTATACTCCTCTCCTACAATGGAATAGTCAGAAAATCCCTTATACTCATCTTCTATAAAATATTTATGATCATCTGAGAAGAATTCATCATCTTTGTCTGAATAATCTGTATTTCTTGCTAATTTAACAAAATTGTCACTAATCTTGACTTTATTTCCCTGAACTTCTCTTTTTAGTCTTCCTATTTCTGAAATAAAATTATACGCCGTCTCTTGTTCCCTATAATTTTTATTATATCCTTGTAAATCATCGGGCTTCTTACATACTGTTATTTGTTTGCCAATATCTGCAATAGACTTAAAATTTTCTTCTAAACTATAATCCTTACTCATCAACGAAACATAATAAAAATTCTCACTTTCATCAATCAAACTATCCAATCGAGTAGCAAGATTACTTTTAGAAAAATCGCTATATTCCTCCAAAAAAGATCCTACACCTGGATTCATTACAATAGAACATTTCTGCCTCTTATCTTTAAAACCCTCCAAAGTACTTACCAGTGTAGGAGATAATCTTACCGGTTCAATAATTGGAATTACAGCGCTTCCTAATTTATTATTTTCTAACAATTCTCTAAGAGCAATCAACTCATACTGTCTTCCTCTCAAATACGGAAAATACATATAAATACTCCTTTATTCATTTAAAAACTGCTTTAATGCCTTAAAATCCTTAGGTTTAAAATTCATGAAATACACCAAAAATTTAAGCTCATAAGGAACATCTGCAAATAAATCTTTATCTATTGAATTCCTCTTCTTCAATTCCAAAAGAAAATCCGAATAAAACTGTTCCAATGGAATCTTTTTGGTTAATAATTTACAAACGTCATAATACTCAAATTGAGACACATCTGGTAACGAATTAAAATGTTTCTCAATAATGTTTTCATATTCCCCCTTACGAAGTATTTTAAAAATTATTTCCCTATCTAAATCAGTATTGTACTTCTCTGGTTTAATTATTGTTTTAATTTTGCTGTTTCTTTGGAGCACATAAAGACCTACAGGTTTTTTTAACAACTTAATTTTCTCCAAAGCTAAATTTACATTTTTTTCATGAGTAACAATTGCAACATGATTAAATGCTCTATAGTACTCTGTGATTTGATTTTCTAACCTGTCAAAATTATCAAATTCAGTTTTGATTTCATATACCACAGCTTTTCCATTTATTAAAATAAAATCTGGTTTTGCATTTCCAACAGGTATTTCAGTCAAAGCAGTAGTAGTATTTATACTATGTACCCCTAATAATAATTTATTTAACAACGTATTTTTATAAAAATATTCATTTCTATACGATTGAGAGAGTTTCATATAAGTATTTTGAATTATAGACAAATTATTACCTAATTTATGATGTTGCGATACACACTCAAAAATTGGATCTTTTTTATTTTGTACGAGGTTTTTTATAGTATTTCTGGAAAAAAATCTATTTACTAAATAATTTTTTTTAATTTCCAAATTAATCCCCTCCTTAATTTCGCCCTTCTAACATTCATTATATCAAAAATATCTACTTCTAACACGATTTATCATAACTTTATTTATCACCTTTATTCTAAAATTATGATGTTTTTCTAACTTATCAACAAGTTTCGTTTCTCATAATTTTTTATTAATCTATTACTTAATTTCAAAAAAAGGAAAGAAACTGTTCTCCTCCCTTTTGTCTTCTTAATGTCTAAAATGTCTCACGCCTGTGAAGACCATAGTCAAACCATATTTGTCCGCCGCTTCGATAGACTCTTGGTCACGGACGGAGCCTCCTGGCTGGATGATGGCCTTAATTCCCGCTTTGGCGATTTCTTCCACGTTATCCGCAAATGGGAAGAAGGCATCTGAAGCCAGAACAGCGCCGTCAAGGCGGTCTTTGGCTTGGTCGATGGCAATACGAACAGAGGCCACACGGTTAGTTTGACCTGGGCCAACACCAAGTGTCATGTGGTCATTGGTGATGATGATACCATTTGATTTGACGTATTTGATGGCCTTCCAAGCGAATTCAAGAGCTGTTGCTTCTGTCTCGGTTGGCTGGCGCTTGGTCACCACTTGCCAGTCAGCTGGGCTTTCCTTGACCACGTCTTGGTTTTGCACGAGAAGTCCACCAACCACGCCTGTGTACTCTGCTTCCACTTCACTAGCATCTTGAGCATCAAATGGCAAGGCCAGGATCCGCAAGTTTTTCTTTTTGTTAGTCAAAATAGCTAGCGCTTCATCCGTATAGCTTGGTGCGATGATGATCTCGAGGAAAACGCCGTGCATCTTCTCAGCAGTCGCAGCATCCACCTCACGGTTAAGGACGACAATTCCACCAAAGATAGACACTGGGTCAGACTCATAAGCATAGTCCCAAGCAGTTTCGATGTCATCAGCTTGACCAATCCCACATGGATTCATATGTTTCAATGCTACAACTGTCGGACGGTCTTTGAAATCACGGATAATGCGGATAGCTGCATCTGCATCGCGGATATTATTGAAGGACAATTCTTTACCGTTGAGCTGTTTCGCTGATGCAATCGAGTAATCCGTTGGCAAGGCTTTTTGGTAGAAGTCCGCATCTTGCTGAGGATTTTCCCCATAGCGCATGGCTTGTTTGAGGTCATAGGTCAAAGTGAGCTTTTCTGGTTTTGCTTCACCCACTTGAGCTGTGAAGTATTCTGCAATCAAAGCATCATAAGCTGCTGTGTGACGGAAAACCTTGGCTGCCAAACGTTGGCGAGTTTCATAAGTAGTTTCACTATTTGCTGATAATTCTTCAAGAACAATAGCGTAGTCAGCAGGGTCTACCACAACTGTCACGCTGGCATGGTTTTTAGCTGCTGAACGAAGCATAGATGGCCCACCGATATCGATGTTTTCAACTGCGTCAGCGTACGTCACGTCTGGTTTGAGGATCGTTTCCTTGAAAGGATAGAGGTTGACCACTACAAGGTCAATGAGCTCGATTTGATTATCCTTAGCAGCCTCTAGATGGCTATCAAGATCACGACGAGCGAGGAGACCACCATGGATATTTGGGTGAAGGGTCTTGACACGGCCGTCCATCATTTCTGGAAAACCAGTCACATCATCAATTGCAATGGTCTCCACCCCAGCATTATCAAGGGCAACTTTGGTACCACCTGTCGAGATGATATCCCAACCAAGTTTTTTAAGTTCTTGGGCAAATTCAACAATGCCCGCTTTGTCTGAGACGCTGATTAAGGCCTTTTTCGTCATTCTATTCCTCTTTCTTTAGATCCAAGCGCATAGCGACTTCGTTATTTTCTTCTATAAATCCTGTTTCCTGAAAACCCAGACTAGTCAACAGGTGCTTCATTTTTTCATTTCCAACCACATAATCTGCGGTAATATGACTGCAAGCTCTATCCATCTGAGCCTCTTTGATTAGAACTTCCAAGGTTTTTCGACCATAACCTCTTCCTTGGTACTGCTGACCAATCATTATCCGCCAGATAAAATATTCCGCTTCATCCTTGTCTATTTCTAGCAGGAGAAAGCCAACCACTTGCTTATCCCAATAGATTGCCATCGGAAACACATCTTCGTTTTTCTGGTAGAGCCATGCATCAGCTAAAGAGCGCACATTTGGAGCTACGAAACGTGCTCGTTCATCAGCTTCTGATATTTTCAAATCCAGCACTGCCTGAAAACTGCTCTCATCTACCAATTTCAGTTCAATCATTTTTTCTCCTAGCAAGATTGCGCAATCAAAACTTGATTTACTTCTTACCTTCTCTCCACTCCCAAGCTATCCAGCACCTCTGGATACAACTTGTACTCAGCCTCATGAATACGAGCTTCAAAGTTTTCGATAGTATCATCTGCTAGACGTGGCACACGGACTTGTTTGATGACCTTGCCTGTATCCACACCTGAGTCCACCCAGTGAATGGTCACGCCGCTCTCAGTAACTCCAGCATTCCAAGCGTCCTCAATCCCATGAGCTCCTGGAAATTCTGGCAGGTAGGCTGGATGGATATTGATGATTCGGCCTTCATAGGCTGCCAATAAGGTTGGCCCAACGATTCTCATATAGCCTGCTAGGCAAACCAAGTCAATCTGGTGTTCTTTCAAGAGTTCGACAAGAGCTGCTTCATAGTCTGCCTTGTTCTCAAACTCCTTGAGTTCAAAAGCATAGGACAGGACGCCAAGCTTGTCTGCCCGCTCCAGCACATAGGCATCTCGGTGGTCTGAAAAGACAAACTCCACTGGAAATTCTTCGGCAATCACCTGAAAATTTGAGCCATTACCAGAGGCAAAAACTGCTATTTTTTTCATTTGATGATGACACTTTCGTTTTCTTTCTTGACGATGCGACCAATTTCATAAACTAGTTCATCCAGCAATTCCTTGACACGATTCACATTTTCAGGGCTAACTGCCAGCATGAGTCCCACACCCATATTGAAGATTTCAAACATTTCTTCATGCTTGATTTGACCGTATTTTTCAAGAGCCTTGAAAATCGGAAGCACTGGAACCTTGTCTTCCTCAATCTCGGCAGCCAAGTTAGCTGCAAACATACGAGGGACATTCTCAATAAAGCCACCACCTGTGATGTGGGCAATACCGTTGACCAGCTCTTCCTTGATGAGTGGCAAGACGGCCTTGACATAGATACGAGTTGGCTCAAGAAGGACTTCCTTGAGTTTCTTGCCTTCCAATTCTGGCAAGACTTCCTCACCTGTGTAGTCCGCAAAGACACGACGTACAAGTGAGTAACCATTTGAGTGAAGCCCACTTGAAGCCAATCCGAGAAGAACATCTCCTTCTGTCACTTTTGAGCCGTCAATGATTTGAGATTTTTCAGCCACACCGACCGCAAATCCAGCCAAATCGTAGTCATCCGCACCATACATGCTAGGCATTTCAGCCGTTTCCCCACCAATGAGGGCAGCGCCTGCCTGCACACAACCTTCTGCCACACCAGCAACCACTTGTTCTAGCTTGGCTGGTTCATTCTTCCCTGTCGCCACATAGTCGAGGAAGTAAAGAGGCTCCGCACCTGCAGCGATGATGTCATTGACACACATGGCAACACAGTCCTGACCGATGGTATCGTGCTTGTCATACTTGATAGCCAACATGAGCTTAGTTCCGACACCGTCAGTCCCTGAGATCAAGACAGGTTCTTTGACCCCCGTCTTTGAAAGGTCAAACATGCCACCGAAACCACCAAGAGCTCCCATGACACCTGCACGCTCCGTACGAGCCACGTGCTTTTTGATCCGTTCAACAACTTCATAACCCGCTTCAACATCCACACCCGATTGAGCGTATGCATTCTTATTTGTCATTTGTTTATTCCTTTCCTTTAATGGAGAGCCTTCTTCCGCCTATTTATAAAAACTGGTCTTTTCTTCCAAACTTCTACGATAGTCTTCTTCATAGTCGTAGAGAGGAGTTGGGTAGTCACCGTCAAAGTAAGCGACACAGAGACCACCGTTCGGCGCATCTGTTTCAATACCAATCGAATCAATCAAACCTTCAACAGAAAGATAGGTCAGGCTATCCGCACCAATGATTTGACAGGTTTCTTCGACCGTATGATTGGCAGCAATCAACTCCTGACGAGTCTGGATATCAATCCCGTAAAAACATGGATAAGCTAGCGCAGGACTGCCAATAGCAACGTGAACCTCGGACGCACCTGCTTCTTTCAAAAGCTGAACGATACGGCGAGAGGTTGTCCCACGAACAATGGAATCATCAATCATGACCACACGTTTGCCTTTGACAACGCCCGAAACAGCAGATAGCTTCATCCGAACTCCTTGCTCCCGCAATTCTTGAGTCGGTTGGATAAAGGTGCGTTGCGTGTATTGGTTCTTGATGAGACCCATTTCATTTGGCAGACCAGACTCCTCCGCAAATCCCATAGCTGCGCTGAGTGAGGAATTGGGCACACCAACCACGATATCCGCTTCATGCTTGAATTCACGCGCCAATTGGGCCCCCATACGTTTCCGAGCAGTATGAACGTTGATTCCGTGAATATTAGAATCAGGACGGGCAAAGTAGATGTACTCCATAGAGCAGATTGCGAGCTGGGTATCATCTGTATAGCTATCATACTGGATGCCCTTATCATCAATGATCACAATCTCTCCAGGCTTCAAATCTCGAATCCACTCAGCACCAATAACTTCAAAAGCACAGGTTTCGGAGGAAACCACTACCGCTTCGTTGGTCATTTTCCCAATCGAAAGCGGACGGAAGCCATTAGGGTCAAGGGCCGCAATCAACTTGTCCTCAAAAAGCAAGATATAAGCAAAGCCACCTTTGACAAGACTGAGCGCTTCCTTGATTTTGCCCATCAAACTAGGATTGTGACTACGACGAATCAAATGAGCTAAGATTTCTGAATCAGAGGTTGAGCTGAAAATAGCACCTCTTTGTTCCAATTCTTTCTTGAGCGATTCGGCATTGGTCAGATTTCCATTATGGGCCAAGCCAAACTGCATATCATGAAAGCGAAAAATGAAAGGCTGGATGTTATCTACAGAAGCTTCGCCAGCAGTCGCATAACGCACATGCCCAATAGCAGCAGATCCTGTCAATTTATCCAAATTAGCTGGGTTTCTGAACACTTCTGACAAAAGCCCCATATCACGATGACGCTTCAATTGTCCCTGATCATTGGAGAGGATTCCTGCCCCCTCCTGACCACGGTGCTGAAGACTATGGAGACCAAAATAGGTCAATTTAGCAGCATCTGGATGTCCCCAGATACCGAAAACACCACATTCTTCATTAAGAGATTTTACTTCGTATGTCATTTTTTATACCTAATTTTTATTTGTGTAACACTAAGAGCTAGATCTACATGACTTTTATATTACAGATACTATCTATTAGAAAAACTGCAATTCTTATTTTCCAGTAAAGTATTTAACTGCTGACGCAAAGAGATGTTGATCTTTATTTCCTGGGATGTTTTGGAAAAGACCATCTTCATAACGTTCTGAGTGACCCATCTTACCAATGATTTGACCGTTCTTGCTTGTGATACCTTCGATCGCATTGACCGAACCATTTGGATTGTACTTAGATTCCATACTTGGTTTGCCGTCAAAGTCAACGTATTGGCTAAAGATTTGACCATTGTCACGGAGCTCCGCAAATTCCTCGGCCGTCACAACAAACTTCCCTTCACCGTGCGATACTGGGATGGCATGGATATCGCCCACTTGCACTCCAGCCAACCATGGCGAGTTGGTATTGGCAATTCGAGTTTCCACCATCTTGGCCACGTGCTGGTTGGCATCATTGTAGAAGAGGGTTGGGCTAGTACTGCTGGCATCCTCGAAGTTCCCGTATGGAAGAAGGCCCGATTTGACCAAGGCCTGGAATCCATTACAGATACCGATAATCAAACCACCACGAGCAATAAAGCTATCAATGGCTGCACGCACTTTTTCATTAAGAAGGATATTGACAATAAATTTAGCTGATCCATCTGGCTCGTCCGCAGCTGAGAAGCCACCTGCAAAGAAGAGGATGTTAGCCTTACCGATGTTGTCAACCATGGTTTCAACTGACTTGACAATGACTTCTTCATTCAAGGTCACGAATGGCACCAAGTTGACCTCTGCACCTTCTTTTTCGAAGGCCTTAGCTGAGTCATATTCTGAGTTGGTTCCTGGGAAGACTGGGATGTAAACCACAGGTTTTTCAATAGTTTCCTTGGCTTTGATGACTGCGTCAGAAGCGACAGCTGGAACTTCGTCCAATTCTTTAGCTTGGGCAAATTCAGTTGGGTAGACTTCTTCCAGTTTTCCTTGGAAGGCACTGTCAAGTTTGTGTCCATCTAGCTTCACACCGTTGACAAGGAGTGTAAAGTCTGCTGTCGTTTGACCGATTTTCTCCACTCCAGCGATTTCTTCAGGAGATGTGAAGACAAATCCGCCTAATTGAGCTGTCAAGGCTGTTTCAAGTTCAGGCAAGGTTACCTCTGCGCCAATATGGTTTCCAAAGGTAGCAAGAGCCAAGGTTTCAAGGACACCACCATATTTGACAGCTGAAGCTGCCGTCACTTTGTGAGCTTTTTGAAGGGCTTCAAATTGAGCAAAGTTAGACTTAATCAAGTCAAAATCAATCTCTGCAGAGAGGGCTTGACCTGGGATGTAGTAGATGTTTTCACCAGCAGCTTTGAACTCTGGAGAAAGTACCTTACGGCTATCCGCTGTCGTCACCCCAAAGGCAACCAAGGTTGGTGGCACTGTCAATTCTTCAAAGGTACCAGACATGGAATCCTTCCCACCAATAGATGGCAAGCCAAGTTGGATTTGTGCTTCGATAGAACCTAGAAGCGCTGCTACTGGCTGACCAAAACGCTCTGCTTGCTTGTCCATCCGCTCGAAGTATTCTTGATAAGAGAAACGAGCCTTGGACCAGTTGGCACCAGCAGCCACCAAACGAGCGGTTGCTTCGATAACTGCATAAGCAGCGCCATGGTATGGAGACCATTCTGCCACATATGGATTGAATCCTTGGGCCATGACAGACGCAGTGTGAGTCACACCGTGTTGAACTGGCAATTTCTGAACAGAAGCTTCAGTCGGTGTGAGTTGGTAGCGACCACCAAGTGGGTGATTGACTGTAGAACGACCGACCGAACAGTCAAAGATGGTTTGCAAACCTTTTTGACTCGCATGGTTGAGATCAGACAGAACCGCAAGGGTATCAGCTTCAAGTGTGTCAGTACTTGTTGTGCGTTCTTCTGGGAGTTTGACATCCTTGTCCACAACCTTGGCATCAACGACTACGCGCACACCGTTTGTATCAAGGAAACGACGTTCCAAGTCGACGATGGTTTCACCATTCCAGTGCATGACAAGATTTGGTTTTTCAGTCACTGTTGCCACAACAACCGCGTCAATATTTTCTTTATTACATTCTGCAACGAAGGCATCTACGTCTTCAGGACGCACCACAACTGCCATCCGTTCTTGTGATTCAGAGATAGCAATTTCTGTACCATTCAAGCCTTGGTATTTAAGAGGAACCTTGTTGAGGTCGATTTCAAGACCATCTGCCAATTCACCGATAGCCACACAGACACCACCTGCTCCAAAGTCGTTGGATTTCTTGATGAGACGAGTGACATCGCCATTACGGAAAAGGCGCTGAATCTTGCGTTCTTCGATGGCATTCCCTTTTTGAACCTCAGCACCGGCAGTCTCTACAGACTCAACTGTTTGAACCTTAGAAGACCCTGTCGCACCACCTACACCATCACGCCCAGTTTTACCACCAAGAAGTATAATCACATCACCGGTTTCCGGTTTTTCACGGACTACATTTCCCTTAGGAGCCGCTCCGACAACGGCACCTAGCTCCATACGTTTAGCTACAAACCCGGGGTGGAAATATTCACGAACGTAGGTCGTCGCAAGACCAATCTGGTTCCCATACGAAGAATAACCATGAGCCGCTGTTTTCGAAATGACTTGTTGTGGCAATTTACCAGCGCGAGTTTCCGAAATCGGTGCTGTAATATCACCAGCACCTGAGATACGCATGGCTTGATAAACGTAGGAACGGCCTGACAATGGGTCACGAATAGCCCCACCGATACAAGTAGCCGCGCCACCAAATGGTTCAATTTCCGTTGGGTGGTTGTGGGTTTCGTTTTTGAACATGAGAAGCCATGGTTCCTTGACACCATCAACGTCCACTTCGATTTCAACCGAGCATGCATTGATTTCGTCAGACACTTCCATATCGTCCAAACGACCATTAGCACGCTCATAACGACCGAAAATAGTCGCCATATCCATCAAGGTTTGTGGCTTTTCAGACCGACCTAGTTCCTCACGCATGGCAATATACTTGTCATAAGTCGCTTGCAATTGCTTTTGGAATTTAGAAGCTGAGAAATCAATGTGTTTCAACTCCGTCTCAAAAGTCGTGTGACGGCAGTGGTCAGACCAGTAAGTATCCAAAACTTTGAGCTCTGTCTCAGTTGGCACGCGCCCAATTGACTTGAAGTAGTCTTGGATAAAGAGCAAATCATCCACTTCCATTGCCATCCCTTGCTCGGCCTTGTAGCGAGCAAAGTCTTCTGCCGTATAACTTTCAAAGAAAGTCAATTTAGGAATGGTCTTGTCCGACTCTGAAAATTCCTGCTTGGCAATCCCTGTCGTGATGTCCTTGAAACGAGAATCAACTGGGTTGAGCAGGTAGTTCTTGACCGCTTCCAACTCAGTCGCATCAATATCTTTATTAACCAAGTAAAGTTGAGCTGTGTTGACCGTCACGTCACTTGAACTTCCCAGTAAAAGCAAGGCTTCCTGTGACGAAGCTGCGCGCTGGTCAAACTGTCCTGGCAAACTTTCAATGGCAAAGAAAGCATAGTTAGCAAGATCCGCTTGCACGGCCGCTTCGTCCAAGACATGATCCGTCACCTGCTCAGAGAAGATGTGCTTCTCTGCAGGTGCAAACAAGTCCTCTGCCAAATCAAAGACATCATAAACCTGCACAATGCGAATACTTTTCAAAGTTGACAGTCCCAAGTTGTGCTGGAGCTCCCTTACCAAACTCTCTGACTTGACCTGAAAATCAGCCTTTTTCTCAACAAAAATACGTTTATCCATCAATTCTTATTCCTTTATTTCAGCTCTTGCAATGTTCCCAAACGACCTTGAGAGTCTTACAAACAGATTATTTCAATTCCTGCAATTTTTCCCAGACAATCTCATAAACGTCTGTTAGTTCTCCCAATCCTCTACGGAAAACATCCTTATCCATGTGGTTGCCATCTGCATCCCACAAACGGCAGTTATCTGGTGAAAACTCGTCTGCCAAGATAATCTTGCCATCTTTGTCAAATCCGAACTCTAGCTTAAAGTCAATCAATTTAAGTCCAATCTCAGCAAACCAAGCTTTCAAGAGCTCATTGATACGACGGGTTTCTTCCTTCAAGTAAGCAATCTGCTGGTCATCCGCAATTTTAAGGAATTTTACATGCTCATCATTAATAAAGGGATCATCCAAATCATCATTTTTATAGTAAAATTCGACGATCGGAGTCTCAAATGAGATACCTTCATCTACGCCAAAACGTTTTGAAAAGGAACCAGCCGTGTAGTTGCGGAGCACAACTTCCAAAGGAATAATCTCAACTTTTTTATTGAGTTGTTCCGTGTCCGAAAGTTTCTCCACAAAGTGAGTCGCTACACCAGCCGCATTTAATTTCTCAAAAATAAAAGATGAAATCTGATTATTTAACACTCCCTTACCCGCAATCTGCTCCTTCTTGATACCGTTGAAAGCAGTCGCCTGGTCCTTGTAAGTTGAAATAATGAGATTTTCATCCTCAGTTGTATAGATATCCTTGGCTTTTCCCGAATAGATCAATTCTTTTGACATTTTAAAGTTCGCCTTTCGTATTACTTTACTTCATTCTACTACAAAATAACGGAAATAGCAAGAATTTGCGAACGACGTCGGAGGTGGCTCTTTTTAATATTAAGAAAAACTGTAAAATCAAAACATTTTACAGTTTTAAAAGTATAATATTGCATTAAAAACAAACATTATTCTCTGTTTAAAAATTGATCCCAATAATAGCGGAAATAACTTTTCTTTCCTGTGATTAGTGTCAAACGTCCTTCTGAACCGTAGCGAAGCTCTTCTGCTTGTTCAGGAGCCAGACTTGTCTCCGCCTCTATTTTAAAGAAATTTCCCTTTTCAGTCTTGGTAGCTGTCGCATCAATATTCGTAATCGCAGAAACAAGAATAAGTTCTTTGTTAGCATCCTTGGTTGTAGTAAAGCGAACAGAATCACCTACCTTAAGCCTTGCAACATCTTTTGAACTGAGATAAGCTGTGAGTTTGGTTTTTCCTTCTCGTTCCAAGGCTGGGTACAGTTGGGCTAGCAGGGTTCCTTCTGCAACCATGGTAGAATCACTGGTCTCAGGATTAAGGTGAAGCACCCCATCCTCACTTGCTGTGATTTTCCCCTTATCTAGGAGACCTCCCTGGACTTTCTTACCCGACTCTGCTTCTAAAATTTTCTGATCTAGAAGGGTTAATTCCTGACCGACTTTGACCAAGTGCTGGGACTTGAGGGATTCAAGCTGACTAGCCAGTCCCGTTGCGTAGGCTTGTTGAGCTCCAGAACCTGCATACTGCACACGATAAGTAGCTAAACTAGACTCTAGCTGGCTGATTTGTGCATCCACCTGTGCAATAACTTGCGATTTAGCTTGCGGATCTTCTCCAGCTTGGTTTTTATAGGTCTGATAAAAAGAGTAGGCTGCATTTTGACTATCCAGCTGGGCTCCTGTTTCAATCGCCGACTTAGCTGTTTTGTAATCTTGAATTTTATCCTGTGTTTGGCTGATAAGATTGCCAATCTCGGCCTGGCTCTGACTTGCTGCTGCATTTTGAGAGGAGATGCTGGCATTTTGCTGAGAAACATTACTTCTAAGACTACTAGCTTGGCTGAGATAGTCTCGAAACATCTCCTGATAACCAAACTTATCTGCCTCTGGAAATTGATCACTCCCCTCTTTCAAACTGGATTGCAAATAACCCAACTGTTTTTTTTGATCCTTAAACATCTCCAACTGGCTGGCGTATGCTTCGACCTGGACAGCCTCAGCCCCTTGCTGGTACTGAACGAGGAGATCCCCCTGCTTGACTAGTTTGTTTTCTTCTAGATAATTAGCCACGATGCGTTGATTGCTAGTCGACTGGATGTTGGCAATGATCCGACTAGGTTCGACAGTAGCTCGGGTAGACAAACTCATCTCCTTCTCTGCAAAGACTGCAAAGCCAAGTAAAAACACGAGCAGAATTGACATGGGTAAAATCACTCGACTGGAAAAATTATGATAACGACGATGGTAAAACTCCGCACTTTCTAAAAATTCTGGTTTCATCTTCTCCTCTTTCTAGCTATTCACCAAATGGGCGTAAAATCCACCTCGAGCAAGCAAGTCTACATGGTTTCCTTCTTCGACAATCTTGCCCTGATCCAAAACAACAACCTTTTCTGTTCGCTCAGCGATGGTCAAGCGATGGGCGATGAAAATCAAGGTCTTATCCAAAGCCATGAGATTATCCACAATCCGCTTCTCTGTCAAAATATCCAAACTGCTGGTCGCCTCATCTAATATCAAAACAGGCGCATCTGTCAAGAGAGCACGCGCCAAAGCGATTCGCTGCCGTTGCCCACCAGAAATTCCAGCCCCATCCGAAGTCAATTCTGTCTGGTAATTCAGTGGCATCCGCTCAATATCCTCCCGAATCTCTGCCAATTCAACTGCTCGTAGAATATCCTCCTGTGTCGTCCCTTCCTTAGCTCCCAGGAGAAGATTCTCCAAGATTGTTCCGTTAAAGACATAGGGCTGTTGAGGCAGATAGTTGATGTACTGGCGCAGGGCCTTTTTGTCAATCTGATTGAGATTGACACCACCCAGACTAATCTCTCCCTGACTTGGGTCGTAAAAGTTAACCATCATCTTGGCCAATGTGGTCTTTCCTGACCCCGAAATCCCCACAAAAGCCACCTTAGAACCTTGCGGAATCGTCAAATTGATATCCGACAAAACATCTCGACCGTAGCCATACTTGTAGTGAACTTGTTTAAAGGTCATATCCCCTTTCATCATGCTCAAATCTTCGACCGTTTTCTTCTCCTCAAACTCCGAAGCTACCAGATAAACCTCATTTAAGCGATTATTAGCCACTTGTGCGGTCTGAAGTTTGGTTTGTAGGTTGATGATATTTTCCAATGGATTGGTAAAGTAAACAAGCAGGGTATTATAAGTGATCAGCTGGCCCAAACTCATTTTCCCATCCATGACTAGTACTGCTCCCATCCAGAGAACGGCAACATTGAGCAGAAGCTGAGCAAGCTTTTTCAGAGCTTTTTGTTGACTTTCTGCCCGACTATAGGTAAAGGATTTTTTCAGATACGCTACAAATTCCTTGTCAATCTTTTGATAGCGTGAACTTTCACTGGTCAAAGACTTAATGGTCTCAATACCGTTGATGTCCTCGATAATAGAAGAAGACAGAACCGCATTGGCTTCCATGGTATCCCGATTCATCTTTTCAAACGGCTTCATAAAGGCAAAGATAATCACTGTATAGATGGGAAGTGCAAGTAAACTAATGAAAAAGAGTGTCATATTTTGTGAAAACAAGACAAGCGAGATAATCAAAACCGTCGACACATCTAGGAAAATCGACAGAATGGTCGACGCCAGCGCATCGATGATACTATTGGCATCTGTAAAACGCGACACGATTTCTCCTGTCCTGCGTGTCGCAAAAAAGGACATTGGCAGGTGAAAAACATGCTTGATATAGGACAAAATCACATCAATTGACAGGCGTTGCCCAAGGATTAGTAGGAGGTACTCCTGCGCATAGGACAAAATCTGCTGGAGGATATAGACGATGACTAGTCCTATTGAGATGATGCCCAAGGTCGAACGCATCTGATCTGGCACATAACTATCAATGATAGACTGGAGATAATAGGAGCCCACGATATTGATCAGGGTTACCAAGAGTGTCGCTAGGACGATATTGGCAATTAAACCTCGCTGTTTGAGTAAGATTGGCAAGAAGGATAGGAGCCCCTGTTTTTTCTCCTTATGGGGCTTATAGTCCGGAGATGGCGCCATAAAGAGACTAATCCCTGTCCACTCTTGCGCAAATCGCTCACGGGAAATCTTGGTCAGCTTGACACCGGGATCTGGATCAGCGATATGGATGGTCTTCTTATCCTGACCTGTCACCACATAGTAGTGGAGCAATTTCCCTTCCTTGAGCACATGAGCCACAAAGGGAAAGGTCAAATCTGGCAAGTCAAAGAGCGTCATATCCGCCTTGATAGCTCGCGTCTCAAAGCCAATCTCCTCTGCCACCTTTACAAGCCCCAAAGCAGTCGTCCCATCCATGGTCGTCTTAGCTAACTCTCGTAGATGGGCCAAGGAGTAATAACTACCATAGTAGCCAAAGACCATAGCCAAGGAAGCCACGCCACAATCCATCTGATCCACCTGGGGACGATAGTGTCTTTTCCCAAATTTCATATCCATCTCCTTTTTTCTAACAATTCTTAAAAAACTTTGTAAGATTATTTTAACCAAACAAAGAAGAAATCGGAAAATTATTTCTGAAAAAACAATATTCATACCTGAACAGCACTTTTAGCCAAAGCAAATAGGCAGAACAAGAGTCCTGCCTAGAACATTCAATTACAGAGATTTCTTACCTTTCCCACTTCTTTTGTGAATGGTGTATAAAACGATAAAAGCAAACACAGGGGGCACCATATAACTACTTTCACTCATTGTTACCTGAAATCCAAGAGTTGCTAGTATCGTAAAGACGAAAATATTCATTAAAAATAGAAAAACAAATACAATAAAGGATTTTAAAATCTTATTCATTTCGGTCCTCATTCTTTTCTTTATCCGTTCTTTTCTGGATGGTATGATTTTTCACCGCTATATAAATAATTAAAAGAGGTATAGGATAGGAAAACAGGTCTGAAACTCCCATGAAATTTACACTATACTTTCCTGGTAATAGCTTATAGTCCATTAAAACTTGAAGGATAGAAAGTACAATGCGTACTAGTAGGAGTCCCCCTAATAAGATCACTTCTTTTTTAATATACGGATACCTTCCTCACTAAATACAGATTATGGTTCATTGGTCTAACACTCCAAGATTGCTTTTATGCTGGAGCTACAGAAATCCGACTCATGTTGTCATCGTTTGTTATCTTTTTCTTCACTTCTATAAAGTAAGATAAAGGTCATCAAGAATAATGAAGTCGTAGGTATATCAGAATGTTCAAACCATGTAGGTAGATTTATTTTGTTTACATCAGCCATGATTCTAATAATTAGATAAGCCATAGAGCTAAACAATACAGTAACCTCTGGCCAAGCTTTTCGTAGTAATTGAACAACTTTCATCCCAAACTCCAATCTGACGGTCCATCAATTTCCAATCGTACTTTCTTTTGTTTTGTACTTGTATCCTAGATAAAACAGACCAAGCAGAATTGGATAGGTTTCTGGATAAAACAAGGTATTGATCGGATTTTTCATAATCAAATACGTTGCGATGTAGATAATGAGTGATACGGTAAAATACCCCTCAGCAAATCCTAATAAGATTTTTTTCATAGCAGACTCCTATTTACCTGATAAGAAAGGCGGAAAAACTCCGCCATTCACATGCACAAAATCCTTTTCATTCAGATTCATCATTTATAGTTTTGATTATCTTTTGACAGATCTTTGCAAAAAATACCAAAATAGCCTGAGGCAAGCAAACCAACTACAGTCCACTGCCAATTAAAGGATACTAATGAACCTGTACGAATCAGATGAAGCGCGAGATGCAGGCCGATTGCCAACAAAGGAAATACAGTGGCTAATTTAGGTAAGAGTGTGTTGAGATTAATGTTCCGATTGTTCATAATCTAACGCCCTCTATACCCATTATAGACTCCCAATCCAAATGTGCCTCCTGCTAAAGTAGCAGCTGCACCATAAGCTGCTGCTGCTTTCCAGCCTACAAGTACTACCGTACCTATCGTTAATGTAATAACACCACCTTGAACCTCTTCAAGTTCTTGAAAAGATAATTCTTGAAATTGTTTCATTGCTAAGCCTCCTTTCTAATCATATTAAGGTCGCAATGCTTTTCCAATAGCATATCCTGCTCCATAAAGAGCTCCTCCAATTGTAACTACAGCACCTGCTACTTTTCCTGCTAAAATAATTCCAGCTGCTGTAATAATCAATCCCCCATCCACATCCATCAACTCTTCTTCAGTAAGAGCTACAAAGTTCTGTTCCATTTTGTCAAAGTTTGTCATCTTTTTTCTCCTTTATTTCTATTTTTTAGTTTACGACTTCTAAATCTTAAACCATTTTAAAATCCAGATTGGATAAATTACTGAAATCTTTTTCTTCTCTCCTTCCTTTTCTTCTCACTTATCTATTCGAGAAGTGATTTAAAATAAACAGGTAAATTTCATTTATTTTAAATACCATTTGATAAACCATGGCAATAAGATTGGTAAATGCATCGCGTAGTCTCCTTCCTTTTTCCTTACCTATCTATTCGAAAAACAATTCGAAAATGAACAACTATTTCATTTTTATTTTAAAAACCACTTAATGAACCATGGATACAAGATTGGCATGTACATGAACTGTCCTCCTTTTTTCTGTCTCATCTCTATATTCGCAATTTCCACAAAAAATTTTAACGTTTTTCTTTTTTCTGCAAACAAAAAAACAACATGACTTGCATGTTGTTTTTTGCTATATCTTACCTTTAATAGTTCTGACCACATCCGCTACACTTTGCAATTGGTCAATTTCCTCATCGCTGATCTCGATACCAAATTCATCTTCTAGTGTCAAGACGAACTCCATCAAGTCCACCGAGTCCGCATCTAGGTCATCTTTCAAACTCAAGGCCTCTGTTACGACAAAGTCCTCTCCCTGTCGCTCTTGGATAATGGTTACAATACGGTCAAAAATTTCTTTTTCTGTCATCTTTTATCCTCCTGAAAATTCACGCGCAGTCTGAGCAACTACGTCTGTTTCTAGCATGGTACGAATCTGACGAATCGTACTGTACACAGCCTTGGCATCACTTGAGCCATGAGTTTTTACAACTGGCGCCTTGACACCAAACAAGACTGCCCCACCAACATCTGAATAGTTAAGCTGTGTTTTCAAACCTCTAAGGCTATCCTTAAGAAGAAGAGCACCTAGTTTCGCTCGAAGGCCACCACCTGTAATAGCTGTCTTAAGCAAGCCCATGATTCCCATAGCGGTCCCTTCGATGGATTTAAGAACAGCGTTTCCCGTGAAACCATCTGTTACGACAACATCCGCAACACCATTCATCAAATCACGCGCTTCCACGTTTCCGACAAAATTCAAGCTTTCATCAGCCGCTAGTAAGTCATAAGTTTCCTTACGAAGCGGGTCTCCCTTGCTGCTTTCTGTTCCATTGTTGAGCAAACCAACACGTGGTTGCGTAATTCCGCGGACATTTTTAGCATAAAAGGAACCTAGAACCGCGTATTGATGGAGGTGCTGGGCTGTATTCTCCGCATTAGCACCGAGATCCAGCATGTCAAAACCTTTCCCATCAATGGTCGGCAAGGTCGACATAAGCCCAGGACGGTCAATGTTCTTAATACGACCCACGATGAAGAATCCTGCTGCCAACAAAGCACCTGTATTCCCAGCCGAGAGAACAGCGTCTGCTTCACCCTCTTTGACAGCCTTGGCTGCCAATAACATGCTGGCATTTTTCTTCTTACGGATTGCTTTTGTCGGCTCATCGTCTGAGTTAATTTTCTCATCCGTATGGATAATGCTGACGCGCTCTATCGCTGTTAGATATTGCTTGATTTTGCTTTCATCTCCATAAAGTTGAATCTCAATATCTGAAAAGTCAGCCAGGGCTTGATTGACACCCTCAACGATGGCTTGAGGTGCGTAATCGCCCCCCATAGCATCTACTGCGATTTTTTTCATTTGTCTTCCTCTTTTAGTAATTGTCCCCAGTCTGCTAGGGAATCAATAAATTTCTTTGATTTTAGGTGAATTCCAACATACTCTTCGTAGATTTGGTCTATAAACTTGCGTAAGTCTTGCTTGATTTCTGCCTTAAGCGAAATAGTCTCCAAGGTTTCAAAATCAATAGCTTGGAATTGGTTGAGTAGATAAGGAATATTGGGATTGAGATGGCAACGTCTCTCATCCTCATGATAATGCTCTGGGCAAAGGCAGGCTCCATATTTGAAAGAAAAGTCAAACGCTTGTCCCACCCGATGGCAAAAGACACACTCATTAAAATTAAGGCTGATTCCAAATCGAGTCAAGATTTGAATTTCAAAAATATTGGTTAAAACCTGATAATCTATGCCTGCTTCCATCAACTCCAAAGTCTTTTGCAAAAAAGCAAACAAGGGAGCATCCTGCTGATTATCCTGTAAACTAGCATCTGCAAGGGCAGCAACATAGGTCGCATAAGCCATGACAAAGAGATCACTATTGATCTTGGGAAAGGTCATCACCTCATGGTAGTCCTCGATGTAGCTAAGGCCGTCATCATTGATTCGCAAGAGAAATCGTGCCAACACCAAGGGCTGAATAACCGGAGCTAGTTTAGATTGACCAGCGTGTTTGACGAAAAACATGCGCTTACCAGCCTGCTCGGTGAAGATTTTGACTAGCTTATCATCCTCCCGAAAGTTACGATTGTAGAGTACGAGACCTTGACTCGTGATAGACTGAATCATGCTTCTCTCATGTACTCCTCAAGTCGTTTCATGGCCTCTCTGATTGTTTCCATGCTGGCCGCATAAGACAGGCGAACATAGCCTTCTCCGTAGCGACCAAAGGCAACACCCGGGATAAAGGCAACGGCTTTCTTCTGAGCAAAATCCTTCAGAAAAGCAAAGGAATCTTGATTGTAGCCCGCTGGAATCTTAGCAAAGATATAGAAAGCACCGTCTGGTTTGATAATCTCAAAACCAAGAGCAGTCATCTTTTCGATGATATAATCTCGACGCTGGATGTATTCCTTCTTCATAGGCTCTGCGTCGTTTTTACCAGCGGTCAAAGCCTCCACCGCAGCATGTTGGGCCATGGTGTTTGCCGCAGTAACCAAATATTGGTGACTCTTGATTAACTGAGCTGTGAAAGCTTCAGGAGCAAAGATAAAGCCTAAACGCCAACCAGTCATAGCATGCGATTTAGACAAGCCATTAATAATAATAGCCTGGTCTCTCAGCATAGTTCCCAGAGATACATGGGCTTCGCCTGTATAGGTTAATTCTGAGTAAACCTCATCACAGATAACAAAAATCTCATACTTGCGTAAAACGTCTGCCAAGGCTTCCAACTGCTCCCGACTATAGGTAATTCCTGTCGGATTGGCTGGATAGTTGAGAATAACTGCTTTGAGCTTGTCCCCTTGCTCCAAAATGGCCTTTTCCAACATCTCAGGAGTCAAGACAAACCCATTTTCAGTCGTATCAATCTCGACAATCTCTGCCCCAACTAGATTGACAATCGGCTCATATCCTGGATAAGCAGGAGCTGGCAAGAGCACCTTGTCCCCCTCTTCCAAAATAGCTGTCAAAGTAGCAGATAAAGCCTCTGTTGCCCCAATTGTAACCAAGATTTCATTTTCAGGATTATAATCTAGCTGGTATTTTTCTTTTACAAAGTCGCTAGCAGCCTGGCGCAAGGTCAGTAAACCGCTCATCCCTGTATAGTAGGATTGGTTCTGGTCAATGGCCCGCTTGGCTGCCTCCTTGATATGATCTGGCGTTGTAAAATCAGGTTCCCCCAAGGTTAAACGCAAGACCCCAGGAATCTCTGAAATAGCCTGGTCAAACTGGCGAATCAAGGACACTTGAATCTTATCTAACTGTTTATTAAAGCGCTTGGTTAAGTCCATAGATATCCCCCTTGCTTACAGAACATAGTACTATTATACTACAAAAGCTCCCTGACCGCAAAATCCATCTGAAACCCGCATTTTTCACTTTCTGTTTTACTTTTCTTCACAACAGGACTATAATAATAAGTGCTTATTTTCGGAGGTTTATATGTCATTTTTATCAAAAAATGGGGCAGGAATCTTAATCTGCCTTCTCATTTCTTTCATATCTTGGTTCCTGGGAGGATTTTTCCCCATCGTGGGTGCACCTGTCTTTGCAATTTTTGCTGGGATGCTCCTCCATCCTTTTCTCTCTTCCTACAAGCAACTGGATGCTGGCTTGACCTTTAGTTCCAAGAAATTACTTCAATATGCCGTTATCTTACTCGGTTTTGGTCTCAATATCTCGCAAGTCTTCGCGGTCGGGCAATCTTCGCTCCCTGTTATCCTCTCCACCATTTCGATTTCCTTGATTGTCGCCTACCTCTTCCAGCGCTTTTTTGCTTTGGATACTAAACTGGCTACCTTGATTGGAGTGGGTTCTTCTATCTGCGGTGGCTCTGCCATTGCTGCGACAGCGCCCGTTATCCATGCCAAGGAAAAAGAAGTCGCCCAAGCCATTTCCGTTATCTTTTTCTTCAATGTCTTAGCTGCACTCATCTTTCCAACTCTAGGAACCTGGCTTCACCTATCCAATGAAGGATTCGCCCTCTTTGCAGGAACTGCGGTCAATGATACTTCTTCTGTAACGGCCACAGCCAGCGCCTGGGACAGTCTCTACCAGACCAATACCCTTGAGTCTGCAACCATTGTTAAACTCACACGCACCCTTGCCATTATTCCTATCACGCTCTTTCTCTCCTACTGGCAAAGTTACCAGCAAAAAAACAGCCAAGATTTCCAACTAAAAAAGGTCTTCCCACTTTTTATCCTTTATTTCATCCTAGCCTCTCTCTTAACGACTCTCCTTACCTCTCTCGGTGTGTCCAGTAGCTTCTTTACCCCTCTCAAACAACTCTCCAAATTTCTCATTATCATGGCTATGAGTGCCATCGGTCTCAAAACAAATCTAGTAGCCATGGTCAAATCCAGCGGTAAATCCATTCTTCTTGGAGCCCTTTGCTGGATTGCCATCATCCTCACCAGTCTTGGCATGCAAGCATTGATTGGTATTTTCTAACACAAAAGGTAGCTCATGGCTACCTTTTTATTGCTCAAGAATTAAGCGTGTATGTTCTCTCTTAATACAACGATTCATTACGATGTCGTCGCATCCTCCAGCACGCAAGATTTCTTCTGCTTCTAGGCTTTCAAGTCCCAGTTGTGCCCAGAAAATCTTAGCATCAGCCTTGAGAAAATCACGCACCACATCTGGTAAAAACTCGCTACGTCGGTATACATTGACAATATCGACAGGAAAAGGAATCTCAGCTAGGCTTGAATAGGCCTTTTCTCCCAAGATTTCGCCACCTGCAGCCTTGGGATTGACTGGAATGATTTTATAGCCCCGAGCCTGCATTTCCTTAGTCACTCGATTGCTAGTTGTTTCTTCACGATCGGACAAGCCTACTACTGCTAACGTTTTACTAGTTGCAAGATACTGACGTACCACACCATCACTTGGATTGATAAATTCTTGGCTCATAGAAATCCTCCTTTTCCATCAGTATAGCATATTTTGAAAAGGCTTGCAGGATTTTGCTACAAACTATCTACAAAACCAAAAAATCCTCTTAAAATCATCTTATCTGACTTTAGGAGGATTTGGTTTTATGATCTGGTTGGTTTATAAGTCAATTTCTCTCCATGTTTTTTGACAAACTCACTCATCTCTGAGTCAGGAATTTGACGAAGATAGAGATTGGCACGAATGGTATCATCTTCTTCACGACAAGTAGAAAGAACAAGGTACTTATCCTTAGCAGATACTTTCACATTAGGTTTCTTCACCTCTGCTGTATCGTAAATAGTGGTTAACTGTTTTTCAAAATCTTTATCATCATCAAAACTAGTACGATAGAAAGCTGTCTCTTCTGGTACAATGATCATTGCAACAGCTTCATAATAGAACTTTCTCTCAGGTGTTTCGATAACAACATAAGGATGCTCATCAAAATAGTCTTGGCGGCTATAATAGTTCACATCATTAAACATACGATGGTCACCGAGCTTGCTTCCTCTGGCATGAGCAAACAACCATGTCAAGCGATCGCTAAAATCTTTCTTATTGTCCGTATCCATAAATACAGCACCTAGATAAGGCACATTTTCCCCTTCAAAGGTTTTATTGAGGTAGGTCTCATTGTCCTTTGTTTGAACAACAGGCTCATCTAACTGTGTACCAGGAGCATAGACATAAGCGATTGTCTCCGAGTTGGTCGAAGTTAAGCCCTTAAATTTATTTGAAAGGTATTCTTTTTCTTCTGCACTAGCTGTATAGGCTGGTTTTTTAGTTTCCTGAGTAACTTTTGGCTCGTTAGTCGGTTCTTTCGGAGTTGAAAGGCTGTTAATGATAAAATAACCACCAACTGCAACGAGAGCTACTGTAACTATGGAAGCAATAATTTTCCAAAGGGATGATTTCTTTTTCTTAGAACGTCTACTCATCTTTTCTCCTTCATCTATCCTATTTTTACCAAAAAAATCACTGAAACGAAGTTTCAGTGATAGGCTACTTCATCAAATAAATGAATTATTTAGCAGCGTGTGTTTTTGGAAGAGCTTTTTGACCAGCTTTAGCTTCTACACCAGCTTTTTTAGCTGCATCGCCAGCTTTTTTAGCTTGATCTACAGCACCTGGTTTACCTGGTTCTGGAGTAGCAGCTGGTTTGTTGCTGTTATCAGCAGCTTTACCAGTTTGGTTAGCTTGGTCTTCAGCCTTACGAACATCGTTTGGTTTGTTATCTTCAACACCAGTTGGGTCGTTCCAGTAGTTACCTTGAGCTTTAGCTGCTGCACGGTATTGTTCTTGAAGGTATTGGATAGCACGATTACGTTGTACATTTGTTGCATCAGCCAAAACCTCATCAAGGTTAGCTTTAGCTGCTGCTACAGCTTTTTCATGCGTATGACCAACGATTGCTTCAGCTTTAGCAAGAGCTGCACGAGCTGCGATTACTGAAGGTTCTTTCTCAACCATTTCTGCAACAGTTTCTGGATGTTCATTTACATAAGCATTAGCTTGATCTGCAATGTCACGTTCAGAAACATATTTCTTTTGGATCAATTGGTTAGAAGAATTTGGGTTTTCACCTTGGGCAAAAGCTGGAGCTGCTGCAGAAAATACCGCAAGTGCTGCTACTGATGATAATAAAACTTTTTTCATTGTTTTATCTCCTTTTTAAAGTCATAGTTAATTTATAAGGACAAGCCCTATTACCTAAAATTATATCATATATACGGCGGTTGTCAAGTATTTTTAAAAATTTTTTTGAAAAAATCTAATAAAATGAAGAAAAATTTCCCTGCACAAGCTGTGCAAGCGACTTTCTTACTAGCAATAGTTGATATAAATGGCTAAAAAACGAACATTTTTGGCAATTTCTCCCTAATCATTACCTCTGAAAACGACACTTCATCACTATCTAAGGATAATTTCTCTACTTTTGAAAGCTCATAGACCTTCAGATACGAGATTTAAATAGTTTTTTCTATACTAAACAAAGGAGAAAGAGGACGTTTTTCGTGGATACGGATAATAGCATCACCCAAAAGATGAGCAATCGAAATTTGTTCAATCTTATCAATCAAACGCTCTTCTGGTAGGTAGATAGTATCCAAAACAACCAATTTTTCAATAGCTGATTTTTGGATATTGTCCATAGCTGGTCCTGAAAGAACGGGGTGCGTACAGCTTGCGTAAACTTCAACAGCACCTGCTTCAGCAAGAGCATCCGCTGCATGACAAATGGTTCCAGCTGTATCAATCATGTCGTCAATCAAGATACAAGTCTTACCTTCTACCTTACCGATAATGTTCATCACTTCGCTGGTGTTCATCTTGTCTACACTACGACGTTTGTCAATGATCGCAATCGGAGTTTTCAAAAACTCTGCCAATTTACGAGCACGAGTCACCCCACCATGGTCTGGGCTGACAACCACGTAGTCGGAGCCAACCATGCCACGACGTTCAAAATAGTCCGCAATCAATGGAGCGCCCATCAAGTGATCTACAGGAATATCAAAGAATCCCTGAATCTGCGCAGCGTGCAAATCAATCGTCAACAAACGATCCACACCAGCCACTTCTAGCATATTTGCCACAAGTTTTGCAGTGATTGGCTCACGCGCGCGCGCCTTTCTATCCTGACGTGCATAGCCATAGTAAGGCATAACAACATTGACAGATTCTGCACTAGCCCGCTTCAAGGCATCTACCATGATCAAAATTTCGAGCAGATTGTCATTTACAGGTGAGCTCGTTGATTGTAGGATAAAGACGTGTTTTCCACGGATTGATTCTTCAATGTTGACCTGAATCTCCCCATCTGAAAATTGGCGAACAGTCGATTTCCCCAACTCTATCCCAATTTCTTGCGCCACACGCTCTGCCAATTCTCTATTAGAAGAAAGGGCAAACAGCTTTAAATCAGAAAAAGACATGATTTCCTCCGGTATTTATGTATCACTTGTTTTTACACAACATTTTCCATCTACCATTGTAGCGCTTTTTCCTTTATTTTTCAATCAAAAATAAAACAAGAGCAGACATTTGTACTCTTGTTTTTTACTAAATTATATTAGCTATATTAAAATTAAAATCGCTACATTTGAAATAGCGATCTTATGCTAGGATTAGAATTCTGCGAGATGAAGTTAGTATACTTCTGTCATACTCCCTGTATCCACATCGTAAACTGCACCTGAAATAGCCACATCATCAGGAATCAGTGGAGATTCTCGAAGCAACTGCATGTCCTCTCTCACACTCTCTTCAACATCCTGGAATGGTAAAAAATCTTGATCAGACACATCAACTCCGAGCTCGTGTTTCAAATGTTCATGAAAACTTTCATTTTGAAAGGTTTGAGCTCCACAGTCTGTATGGTGAAGCACCACAATTTCACGTGTCCCCATTTGTTGTTGGGAGATCACCAGCGAACGAATCATGTCCTCTGTTACTCTACCGCCAGCATTCCGCAGGATATGGGCATCCCCAAGTGCTAAACCTAAAGCTTGCGCGACGTGCAGACGTGAGTCCATGCAGGTCACAATGGCTACTCTGGTTTTGGGTTTAAGTGGCAGATTTAACTGCCCATGTAGGGCAACATAAGCCTGATTGGCTTGCATAAACTGTTCAAAATACGACACGATTTCCCCCTTAAAAATTTGATAATCAAATATTTCTCCTATCTTATCATTTTTAAGAAGATTTGTCACAGATTAAGCAAAGACCATTTTCAGAACTTCCTGAATAGTCGTCACTCCGATCACCTGAATTTCTTGAGGCGGTTTAATGCTTGTCAAAGAATTCTTAGGTACATAAATCTTAGTAAAGCCCAGTTTAGCAGCTTCATTGATGCGCTGTTCGATACGATTCACGCGCCGAATCTCTCCCGTCAAGCCCAATTCTCCCACAAAACATTCCTGAGGATTGGTAGGCTTGTCCTTGTAACTAGAGGCAATAGCCACTGCAACGGCTAAGTCAATGGCAGGCTCATCCAATTTCACGCCACCAGCAGATTTGAGATAGGCATCCTGATTTTGCAAGAGAAGCCCCGCACGTTTTTCCAAAACAGCCATAATCAAACTCGCACGATTGAAATCAAGACCTGTCGTCGTACGCTTGGCGTTTCCAAACATAGTCGGTGTCACCAAGGCCTGTACCTCCGCCAAAATCGGACGGGTCCCTTCCATAGTCACCACGATTGATGAGCCAGTCGCTCCATCCAAACGCTCTTCTAGGAAAACTTGACTCGGATTGAGCACCTCAACCAAGCCACCTGACTGCATCTCAAAGATGCCAATCTCGTTAGTGGAACCAAAACGGTTTTTGACTGCCCTCAAGATACGGAAGGTATGGTGGCGTTCCCCTTCAAAGTAAAGCACTGTATCTACCATATGCTCCAACATACGCGGGCCGGCCAGAGTACCTTCCTTGGTCACATGCCCTACGATAAAGATGGCAATGTTATTAGTCTTGGCCAGCTGCATAAGCTCAGCTGTCACCTCACGCACCTGAGAAACAGACCCCTGTACCCCTGAAATCTCAGGAGACATGATAGTCTGGATGGAGTCGATAATGAGAAAGTCTGGTTGGATGCGCTCCACCTCAGCACGAACACTCTGCATATTGGTCTCTGCATAGAGATAAAACTCGCTATCGATATCTCCCAAACGCTCTGCTCGTAGCTTGATTTGCTGGGCAGACTCCTCCCCACTGACGTAGAGAACTGTACCCACTTGAGACAACTGAGTTGAAACTTGTAGGAGAAGAGTTGATTTCCCAATCCCAGGATCCCCCCCGATAAGGACGAGACTTCCTGGTACTACTCCTCCTCCAAGCACACGGTTAAATTCCTCCATCTCGGTCTTGGTTCGATTGACGTTGATTGAAGTCACCTCCGCCAGTTTCATGGGCTTGGTTTTCTCACCTGTCAAGGACACACGCGCATTCTTGACCTCGGCAACCTCGATTTCCTCAACAAAAGAAGACCAAGCTCCACAGTTGGGACAGCGTCCTAGATACTTAGGTGAATTATATTCACAATTTTGACACACAAATGTCGCTTTTTTCTTTGCGATAATAAACCTCTTTCTAAATCTCTACCTCACATTCAATCACTTGGCAAAAATCAATCTTCTCGTCTGGTACAAACTGGCGCATGAGCATTCGATGGGCTACAACTACCACAGTCTGATATTCTCGATACTTAGTCATGCATTCTAGAAATCGAGACTTCATCTCCGTAGCTGTCTCATATTTAATAGGGCTATTAGGAAGTAACTCCCCCTTGTTTTCTAAAAACAGACATCTAGCTTTTTCGAAGTTTTCTATGCCTGCTTCATAGACCTGCCATTCGTGTAACATAGGCTCCACTCTCAAAGGAAGTCCAGTAGCACAAGAAACATAAGAAGCCGTTTCTAAAGCTCGCGTTACTGCTGAAGTCACTAGTAGGTTAGCTGATTGTAGCAAGGGATTTTGGCAAAGTTCCTGAGCTTGTTGCCGTCCTTTCTCAGATAAAGGTGCTAAATCCATCCCAAAACCTGTATAAGAACGTTCCTCTAACTCACGGTAATCTGGCTCCCCGTGACGTATAAAGATAATCTTCATTCTAGTGCCCTGTCGATCCAAATCCACCCGTCCGCACGCCATCTGCTTCATCTCCATCTGCGATTAAAAATGGTGCAAAGACAGCCTGAACCACACGTTCCCCAACTTCAAGAACCACTTCCTGTTCAGTAATGTTTTTCATCTGCGCAAAAATATGTCCCTCATTCCCGGGATTGCCATAATAATCCCCATCAATAACCCCCACAGAGTTGATCAAGACTAGGCCCTTCTTACGAGGGTTTGAAGAACGGTCATAGAGATAGAGCACTTCTGTCGGCTGCATGTAAGCCTTGACACCTGTCGGAACGAGAACAATCTCTCCTGGAGCAATCACAGTGTGTTCCGCAACCTTTAAATCATAACCAGCTGCATGGGCTGTCTCACGCTTAGGTAGCAAATTTTCATCTGTAAAACTCGAAACCAATTCAAAACCACGAATTTTCATCTTTTTCTCTTTTCTATAATCATTTATTCTAGGCTATTTTATCTTATTTATTCGAAAAAAGCACGAAAAAAGAGCACACAATTCACACTCGCTTAGGGCTGCTGGATTCCTCCCCTGACCCGCTTCACGCAGAACTGTTGCTCCACTGTCTATTATACCACATTCTCCTCTGTTTTTAAAGAGAAATTATTTTTTCCGTCGATTTCGGAAAAAGTCCTGCATAATCGCTGCACACTCATTCTCCAAAACTCCCGTTTCTACCTCTACTCGATGATTGAGACGCTCATCTGTCAAAATATCGTACAAACTACCAGCAGCACCAAATTTCTGATTTTTAGCCCCGTAAACCACGTTTGGAATGCGGGCAAGTCCAATCGCCCCACTACACATAACACAAGGCTCAATAGTCACAAAAAGCGTACAATCTAGCAGACGCCAACTTTCTTCACTCGCGTTCGCATTTTCTATGGCCATGATTTCTGCATGCATAACCGCCCGTTGCAACTCCTCTCGCGCATTATGCCCACGGCCAATGATTTCTCCATCCTTGACAATCACACAACCAATTGGAATTTCATCGTGTTCCAGAGCAATTTCTGCCTCTCTTAAAGCCTCTCTCATAAAAGCTTCTTTTTCTTCAACTGTATAATCCATCAATTTTCCCTTTTCCTACTCGATTTTATTATTATATCATGATTCTCAACACAAAAAAAGCCACCGAATGCGGTGACTTAGTAGGGAGATTATTATGAAAAAGAAAAGTTTAGGATATTTGTTACAACAAGTTAGGAGGTCTTCTTGTAACTGTCTGTAGTATACCCGACCTGTCTTAAACTAATCTTAAAAATCTCCTATGACCAAACACTTTCTAAAATATTGGTTTGTTCACGACCAGGACCTACTGAGAATGTCGAAATGCGAACACCAACCAATTCGCTTACACGACGAACATAGTTGCGTGCATTCTCAGGAAGATCTTCCAAATTACGAACTCCAGTGATGTCTTCTGACCAACCTGGCAATTCCTCGTAGATTGGCTTGCAGCGTTTCAACTGTTCAAGACTAGCAGGATAGTAATCGATACGTTGTCCATCAAGATCATAGGCCACACAAATTTTCACTGTATCCAAACCACTCAAAACATCAATAGAGTTCAATGAAAGATTGGTAATCCCAGATACACGGCGGCTGTGACGCATTACAACTGAGTCAAACCAACCCACACGACGTGGACGACCAGTTGTTGTACCGTATTCATGACCTACTTCACGAATGCGATCTCCCACTTCATCAAACAATTCAGTTGGGAAAGGTCCGTCCCCTACACGACTCGTATAAGCTTTACACACACCTACAACCTTGTCAATCTTACTTGGACCAACACCAGAACCGATTGTCACACCACCAGCGACAGGGTTTGAAGAAGTAACAAATGGATAAGTACCTTGGTCAATGTCCAACATGACACCTTGTGCACCTTCAAAAAGTACACGTTTACCGTTATCAAGTGCATCATTCAAGATAACAGATGTATCTGTCACATACTGCTTGATTTGTTGACCATACTCATAGTATTCTTCAAAAATATCATCAACTGAAATAGGGGTGCTATCATATAATTTTTCAAACAAACGATTCTTTTCCGCAAGATTGCGTTCTAAACGCTCACGAAAAATCTCTTTATCCAAAAGATCCGCAATACGAATTCCCACACGAGCAGCCTTATCCATATATGCTGGACCAATTCCTTTAATTGTAGTACCAATCTTATTATCACCCTTAGCTTCTTCTTGCAAGCGATCCAACTCAATATGGTAAGGCAAAATGACATGCGCACGGTCCGAAATACGCAAATTATCTGTTGTCACACCTTCTTCATGAAGATAAGTCAACTCTTTTACCAGAGATTTAGGGTTTACAACCATCCCATTCCCAATAACAGAGATTTTTTCAGGGAAGAAAATTCCAGATGGAATCAAGTGCAACTTAAATTTCTTGCCATCAATCACAATTGTGTGACCAGCATTGTCACCACCTTGATAACGAGCAATCACTTCTGCATTAGCTGAAAGAAAATCTGTAATTTTCCCTTTACCTTCATCACCCCATTGGGTACCTACAACAACAACTGAAGTCATAATAAAATTCGTCTGAGCTACTAGGAGCTCGTCCTTTCTCATATACATGGCAGGAATTTCACCTGCAATTATATCTTACAATTTATTATAATAAAACTTCATCATTTTTTCAAGACTCAACGTAGAAACATCTGGAAATTCTCTCCATTTAAAAATATCTAAAGAGAAATAATTGTTAATTACTGTTAATATAATCTCATCAGTTGCTTATTGTTCGTTTTTTAATAACCTTGACTCAATTAGAAATAAAATTCCTTTTCATCACAAATTTTTCTAAAAATAAACGATAGGATGTTCTAAAATGATAGATAATAAAATCTCTTTCATCAGTGATTTTATAGCGAATTAAATAATAATGCAAATAACCAAGATGTGTGGCTTCCCATTTCGCTTTATCCGCAAATAACCCATTGTACTCCTGCTCAACAGCATCACAAAATTCAATAATTTGTTCATAGATATCTTGAAACATCCTCAATAATCTCCATTTCATTTTTTTATAGTATTAGGATATCAAAAATTTAAAAGATTTAGTCCAAAATTCCTGTAAAGTGAAAATAGCAATCTAAACGAACAAAAAAATAAAAAATACTGAAAGAAAAGAGAAAAAGTCATCTATTTCAAAATTGATTATAGATGACCTTTCCTCTATATTCACAGCGTGTGAGATAAGCTATGAGCTTTTTGTACCATATTTCTCTCCTTACAGAGCGAAATAGATTGAAAAACATCGAATAAGAAAAATAATGCACTGTAATTTCTGTGCTAAGGAGGGGAGCAAATTGATTCCCTTCAAATATTAGCTGACTTCAACCTGCTACAGTTGACAAAGAGCAAAAAAAACGCTCATCAGAGCGTTCCTTACTATACTCCGCCAGTAGGACTCGAACCTACGACATCATGATTAACAGTCATGCGCTACTACCAACTGAGCTATGGCGGATAAAAGCTAAGCGACTTCCATATCTCACAGGGGGCAACCCCCAACTACTTCCGGCGTTCTAGGGCTTAACTACTGTGTTCGGCATGGGTACAGGTGTATCTCCTAGGCTATCGTCACTTAACTCTGAGTAATACCTACTCAAAATTGAATATCTATCAAATACCAAGAAAACCTTTCGCTTTCGTATCCTCAGTTACTTTGGATAAGTCCTCGAGCTATTAGTATTAGTCCGCTACATGTGTCGCCACACTTCC
>NZ_RJPJ01000013.1:0-47120 GCF_003943395.1 Streptococcus oralis
AGTCAATGCTGCGATGGCTGCTGGAAGAGTCTTACCTGCTGTCTCACTCTCGAAGCGGTAAGTAGCTTGGTACTTCTTAGCTTCAAAGGCCCACTTTCCTACAAATTCTACATCGGACTTGTTGACAACGGCGCTAACTGCGTCGTAACCCTTGAAGGTCCAAGTGCCGTCGTTCACAGTATCTGTGTATGTGGTTTGAGATGGTTGCTGAGCGGAAACAGTATCACCATTCACATAAGTTGCACTGTCGCTTGGGGTCAATGCGGCGATGGCTGCTGGAAGAGCCTTACCTGCTGTCTCGCTCTCGAAGCGATAAGTAGCTTGGTACTTGTTGGCTTCAAAGACCCATTTCCCTACAAATTCTACATCGGACTTGTTGACCACAGCGCTAGCTGCGTCGTAACCCTTGAAGGTCCAGATGCCGTCGTTCACAGTATCTGTGTATGTGGTTTGGGATGGTTGTTGAGCGGAAACAGAGGCACCATTCACATAAGTTGCACTGTCGCTTGGGGTCAATGCGGCGATGGCTGCTGGAAGAGCCTTACCTGCTGTCTCGCTCTCGAAGCGATAAGTAGCTTGGTACTTGTTGGCTTCAAAGACCCATTTCCCTACAAATTCTACATCGGACTTGTTGACCACAGCGCTAGCTGCGTCGTAACCCTTGAAGGTCCATGTGCCGTCGTTCACATCATCTTTGTAAGTGATTTCCGCTGGTTGCTGAGCTGAAACAGAGGCACCATTCACATAAGTTGCACTGTCGCTTGGGGTCAAGGCTGTGATGGCTGCTGGAAGAGATTTCCCTGCTGTCTCGCTCTCGAAGCGATAAGTAGCTTGGTACTTCTTAGCTTCAAAGGACCATTTCCCTACAAACTCTACATTTGCCTTGTTGACAACGGCGCTAGCTGCGTCGTAACCCTTGAAGGTCCATGTGCCGTCGTTCACTGGGTCTGTGTAGGTCGCTTGCGCTGGTTGCTTAGCTGAAACAGAGTTACCATTCTCATAAGTTGCACTGTCGCTTGGGGTCCAACCTGTGATTTCCGCTGGAAGAGCTTTACCTGCCGTTGCGCTCTCGAAGCGATAAGTAGCTTGGTACTTCTTAGCTTCAAACTTCCACTTACCTGTGAAAGTCAAATCAGCTTTTTTCACAATCTTACTTTTGGCATCGTAACCATCGAAAGTCCAGGTACCGTCGTTCACATCATCTTTGTAAGTCGTTTCAGTCAGCTCTTCTGGTACAACTTTTTGCGTGTTGTAATAGCTTGAGCTATCTTTTGGTGCTTTCTTCTGGATAAATTCAGGCAAATCAACACCAGACGTAACACTTACAAAAGTATAGCTTACATGATGTGGTCTAGGCGTCACTTCCCAGATACCCGTAAATGTCACGCGCTTGCCATTATAGGTCGCATTCTTCTGATCGTAACCTTTGAAGGTCCAGACATAGTCTTTTTCTGCTTCTTCTACTGATTCTTTAGCAGGTTGTTTGGCTACAATGGTGTCACCAACCTTATAAGAAGCTTCATCATTTGGAAGCATTCCCAAAATACTTTGTGGTAATGGAACACGTGCGTCAGAAGATTTGAATACATATTCTGGATTTGGAGTAGGTACCCAGCTTCCAAGGAAAGTCTGTCTGCCTTCTGCTACAACGATTTTTTCTTTATCGTATCCTGCAAATGTCCAAGTCACTTTATTTGCTGTATCAACATAAGTCGTTTCACTTGGTTGTTCAGCCAGAATTTCCTTAGGGTATAACTTGTAATCATAAGGATTTTTCGGAGTCAACTTGGTGATATGATCTGGTAGTGCAAAAGCAGGATTGGTTGATTGGAACTGATAATCTACACCATTTGGCGTAAAGCTCCAAGAGCCTGTGATGGTCTTCACTTTCGTACCTGCAATAGCTTTTCCGTATTTATCCGCATCAAAACCATGGAAGGTCCAAGTACCTGTCGGAACAGTTACTGTGGTGGTGTCAAGTTTGCTTGCATCTTTGTAATCATCAGCTCGTGCAACGAAATCAGTGCCAGCTGGAAGCATATCGCGAATCTTATTTGGAAGAGGATAAGCAGGAGTCGAGTTAGTAAATTTATACTCTACCCTATAGATCGTATCAGACTGATTGGTAGGAACCAAAATCCATTTCCCTCTAAAGATAACGTCTCCTGCCTCGACTGTTTTCACACGTGGAGAAATAGTCGTATTATCATCTTCATAGTAGTCATCAAAGACCCAAGTCCCTCGGCCATCAGGATCTTCAAATCTTGTTTTAGATGGCATTTTAACGCGAGCTTTTTCACCCTTGACAAATTCTCTTGTGTCAGAGATTAGCTCATACAAAGTTGATGGCGGATAGAGCGTTTGACCAGAATTATCTTTTGAATCTGAATAGAAGTCATAGGAAACACTACGCTTGGTCGGCTCAAAGGTCCAGTGGATAGCATAAGTAGAGTCCTCATCGTTAGCTGGCTTTTCTACGTTCTCAGGTCTCTCAGGTAGCTTAGGCTTCCATACACCATCATTTTCTGTATCATCATATTGATACAAATAGTTAATAGCATTATAGACATTGGCAGGATAATCTTTCGGAGAAGTCGTGATAGGAGCAGGAATTTGCGCCTTCAGACCATCAGGAATGGTCTTCCCTGGAGTATCACTAACAAAGTCAAAGGAAACTGTCTTATCTCTGTGTGGTGTGAAGGACCAAGTACCGGTAAAGAGAACGGCATTTTTGTTGACTACCTTACTATCGGCATCGTAGCCTTCAAATTTCCAAGTTCCCTTGTTAACAAAGTCCATATAGGTCGTCTTCAGAGGAGCTGTTGCATTGACAGTATCACCATTATTATAGTTTCCATTAATTGGAATATAGGTCGTAATTTCCTCTGGGAGAGACAGGCTAGGGTCTTTGCTGACAAACTTATAGTTTTCTGGATAGGTTGCCGGTGTAAATGTCCAAGTACCTGTGAACTTGAGATTCCATCCATCGTGATCCCAGTCGCTCACTGGTTTTTTATCAAAATCATAGCCCGAAAAGTTCCAAGTACCATTGTTAGCTGCATCATAGTAGGAATCATTAAGTGGTTTAACAGACTGAACTATATCCTTACCTTTCGGATATGTCTTCCTATCCATATATGTCCATTCACTTGGCGCATATACTGGCTTCAGATTATTGATCTCAGCAGGTAGTGCTTTGCCAGCCGTTCCACTGACAAACTCATAACTCGGTTTCCGAGGAACTGGTGTAAATTTAAACATCAATGGCATTGTAACTTTTGGCAATTCCCCATATGTAGCCGCCCGCTCTAGTTCACGGCTGAGGGTTAAATCCCATACATCTTCCTTGTAGGTCCAATTCCCATCATGTTCTGCATCATAGAAGGGTTTGTGGACATCTTGAACGTAATCGTAGCGCCGCAAGGCAGCTAGCGTATCCAGTATATCTTTAGGTAAATACTCATCACGTTTATCAAACTGATTGAGAGAAAGCTTGTAATCGTATAGCTTACTTTCTAGATCTTTTATCTCCTTAGGAAGAGGTAATTTATATTCGTCACGTGAGGTCTTAGGACTACTTGGTAACTTATAAAAATTCTCAAAATCGTGCTGGTTCATAGGTTTGTAGGATACAGTCACATCCTCAAAGTATTTCCAAGTTCCTACGAACTCTACATCGCCATTGTTTGCCACTTTACTTGGAGCATCAAAACCAGTCAAAGCCCAATAGCCTTTTCGATTAGGAAATTCTTCTGAAGTATAAAAAACATAGTGAAATTCTTTTGGTCTTACTACTTCACCCTCAGCAAATCTTCTTTTATCTTCTGGACTCCAGTTTGCAACATAAGCTGGCGGAGTTTTTCCAGGTGAACCATTAACCGCTCTATAGGTAGCCTTATATGGTGTCGGCGTAAATTCCCACTTACCTGTGAAGAAGACATCATCTTTGTCAATCACCTGACTATCATAGTCATAGCCCTTAAAGGTCCATCTGCCACTTCCATCATTCTCTAAATAAGTTGTTTCAGTTGGCTGGATGGCCTTTACTTTATCGCCCTTTTTGTAGATTTTTGTGTCTTCTGGCTTCAAGTAGTTCAGACCATACGGAGTTGTTTTTCCTGGTGTAGCACTTTCAAACTCATAAAGTGCCGAGCGAGGAGTCTTATCCTTGTCTGGGATGACTTTCGGATTTTTATCACGAAGACCTGAATTGACAAAAGTCACTAGATTGCGATAAACTTTATCAATTTCTTCTTGCTTTGTCGCAGTTTGAAGTACGCTATCAGCCGCTGTCATCATACCATTCAAGATTTCTAGACTATCGTCTGTCTTACTTGAAAAATCCCTGCTGCGCAACCCTTTGAGGTAGTTCTCCAAAGTGCTCTTGTTTAGACTTGCATTTGCTGTTGCTGGTTGAGCAGTGGATGCAGCTGGCTGGCTTGTGCCTGTAGCTGGCTGAGCATTTTTAAAAGCAGTCGAATCTGTTGCTTGACTTGTCTCTGTCGTAGCAGGTGCAGCAGACTTCAAAGCAACTTGGCTTTCTTTCTGAGGCTCTGCTTGCTCTGTTGCAGAAGAGCCCACCGAGACCTGATTTTCTGCCTTATTCTCCACTTGTTCAGTAGCCGTAAGCTCATCAGCTTGAGCTACTTGAGCGGCTCCCATGACCGCAGGCGCAAACAAAAATCCAATCGCAAGTGACACAGTAGCAACTGACAATTTGCGGATTGAATATTTTATCTTTCTATCCTGAAAAAACATTCCAGTCCTCCTTTTATTTCATAATTTCATTCTATCATAAATAGTTAATATTAGCGATTTTTTTTGACCGTAAATTTTTAAAAACTTATTTGTGGATATTTCCTCATAATATACAAATATACAAAAAAACTCCTTCTCCAAAATAGTAATTATAGGGATTTTTGTAAAAAAATGAAAGGAATCGCTTCCTTTCATTTTTTGCTTTTATTTCCAATTTAATACCGCATTCAAACCATAATGATCGCTGACTTGTGGACTATTCTGACCATCAAAAACTACATGCAAGCTTTCTACTTCTAACTCTTTCGTTGTAAAGACATAGTCAATTCGAAGCGGTTCGGTATTTCCTTTCCAACCATCAATTTCTGGTGGAACGGTATAGCTACCGCTTCTCTCCTTAGCAACTTCAAAAGCATCTTGTAACTCTAGAGGACTAGCTAGAATCGCTTGGTAGCCTTCCTGACCAGCTGGGTTATTGAAATCACCAGCTAAAATCAGAGGTTTGTTCAAATCTTTCAGCACAGCCTCAAATCGAGCCCATTCTTCCTGGAAACCTTTATCCCACCAAGAGAGATGGACGCTTGCAAAAGCCAGCTCCTTCCCTTCAACCTCTGTCTCTGCCAAGGCGACACGGCGAGTATGGTAGTCCGTTGGGTCATCTACATCAGACACTAAAATTTCACGCGCCTTAATAGGCGTTTTAGATAAGATTGCCACACCTTCATGGTAGCGGTCATAGCCGATATGATTGTAAGCCCAAGTCCAGTAGTAATTCTTCTCCTTCTCAGCCAACTTTTCAACCAAAAGTCTCACATAGTGGTCTTGATGAATGGGTTCTGCCGCTGGTAAAGCTTGATAAAGATGATCAACCTCCACTTCTGGAGAAGTAATTTCTTGATTGATTTCTTGGAAGCAAATCAAATCATAGTCTTTTTCAAGAATATCCTGGAGCAAGAGCTGGAATTTTTCCTCTGCTTCCTTCTCCATCCAACTGTGGGTATTGAGTGTTAAAAATTTCATGCTTTTCTCCTAAAACAAGAGGTTGGAAAACAGCTTCCAACCTCAAGTATATTACAATTCTACTTTAGCAACTGCTGTTTTAGCTGCAATAGAACCAGTTTGTTCTAATTTAACAGATTTGAGAACATCTCCATTTGTGAAGACGACCACTGTTGATGTTTCGCGACCTGCCGCACGGATGGCATCCAAGTCAGCTGTAACAAGAAGATCACCAGCAGCAACCTTTTGTCCTTCAGAAACGTGAACTGTGAATGGTTTACCTTCAAGGCTTACAGTATCCAAACCGATGTGAACAAGTACTTCAAGACCTGCTTCAGTCACAAGACCAAGAGCATGTTTTGTAGGGAAGATACTTGATACAGTACCTGTAACTGGAGATACGATATTTCCATTGGCTGGTTCTACCGCAAATCCGTCACCCATCATTTTTTGAGCAAAAACTGGGTCTTTCACTTGTTCCAAGGCAATGACTTGACCGTCAGCTACTGAGTAAACATCCTCAGTTACACCTTTGTAATGTACAGTATTTTGTTGAGCTTCTGTCATTTGGCTTGGAAGAGTTTCAGGAATGATTTCACCTGAATCAAGGATATCTTGGATATCAGATTTCAACACGTCAGCTTTTGGTCCGTAGATAGCTTGGACACCTTGTCCTTTCATGACAAGTCCCATAGCCCCTTCAGCTTTCCATTCTTCCTCAGTACCAACACGATCTGCATCTTTAACAGTTACACGAAGACGAGTCATACATGCATCTACATCTACGATGTTTGCACGGCCACCAAGAAGGTTAATGATATTTACAGCTTGAGAAGCAGCTGCAACTTTTGTTTCACCTGAAGCAGCTCCTTCTGAAGCTCCTTCAGCAGTTTCATAGTTTCCGTTACGTCCTGGAGTTGCATAGTTGAATTTTTGAATCATGAAGTTTGCGATAAAGTACATGATTACAGCAAAGAGAACAGTTACCCAGATAAAGTTAACGATATCCATACCAATACCAGCATTAATTGCTAGTGGTGTACGAGTCAAGAATTCAATTGAACCGAATGAGTGGACACGAAGGTGAACAATATCTGCCATAGCAAAGGCAGCACCTTGAACTACTGCATAAACAAGGTAAAGCGGTGTTGCGATGAACATGAACATATACTCGATTGGTTCAGTAACCCCTGTCAAGAATGTTGCAAGAGCTGTCGCAATCATCATACCTTTATATTGATGTTTCTTATCAGCATCGACATTACGGTAGATAGCCACGATCACACCCATCAAGATACCGAATGAACCGATCATTTGTCCAACTTTGAAACGAGCTGGGTGAACAGTATCTAACAATTGTTGGTAGTGACTTGCATCTGTACCTTTAAGGTTAACAAGGTCTGTTACCCATGCAAGCCATAGTGGGTCTTGACCAAATACTTGAGTACCTTTAGCTGCACCAGTTAAAATGTCATAAGTACCACCAAGAGCTGTGTAGTTCATTGGGATAGTCAACATATGGTGAAGACCAAATGGCAAGAGCAAACGTTCCAAGGTACCATACAAGAATGGTGCGAGAACTGGCGCAGTTTCTTGTGAGTTGGCAATCCAGATACCAAAGCTATTGATACCTGTTTGAACTACTGGCCAGAAAGCAGCAAGTAGAATTGCAGCGATTGCTGAACGAAGAATAACAACAAACGGTACAAAACGTTTCCCGTTGAAGAATGAAAGTGCGTCTGGAAGTTTACGGTAGTTGTAGTATTTGTTATAGGCAGTTGCCCCTACAAAACCTGAGATGATCCCTACGAATACACCCATGTTAAGGGCTGGTGCTTCAAGAACACTGATAAAGTAATCAGCAACTTTGATTGAACCACCAAAGAAAGTAGTTACCATAGCATCTGGATTTTTCAACATATCACCTGATACACCAAAGATTGTACCAGTGATACGGTTAATCAAGATGAAGGCAAGACCAGCGGCGAAAGCACCACCAGCGCGCTCTTTAGCCCAGCTTCCTCCAATAGCGAGGGCAAACAAAATATGAAGGTTACCGATAACCCCCCAACCAATTTGCTCTAGTACGCCACCAGTAATAACTAGGGGAGCAAGGTTTGGGTCAATCATTGCAAGTGACTTACCGATTGAAATCATCAAACCAGCAGCCGGCATAACCGCGATAACCACCATCAAAGCCTTACCGAATTTTTGCCAAAACTCGAAAGACAAGACATTTTTGAATGTAGCTTTCATCATTCAAATCTCCTTTATTTTATTTAGGCAAACGTTTTACGAAAACGTTTGCACTTGTTTATGATTTAATTATACCACTTTATTTTTTTTTGTAAAGGCTTTTATAAAAAAAAATTCTGTTTTTCTTAAATTTTTATACAAGTGCTAAAAGAAAAAAGAGAAGCTCAAGAAAACTTCTCTTTTAAAATTGTATTATTTCTGATTTGGTCTGCAAGTTGCATTTATATCCAACTAGATCTTCAAGAATCGACGCATCGAAATTCCTGAACCAATTGAACCAATGAAAATACCAATCACAAACAATAGGACTGTCATCAAAGGGATAAACACATCTGGTGTAATCATTGACAAGTTTTGCCCCACCAAAGATTTATTGACAGATTGATAAACCATATTGTAAACAAAGAATACAAGGACTGAAGGAATCGCTGCACCTAGTAAGCCGATAAAGGCACCTTCTAGCAAGAATGGACCACGAATATAGCCATTTTTAGCTCCTACTAGACGCATGATCTGAATCTCACGGCTCCGAGAAATAATGGTAATACGGATGGTATTGGAAATGAGGAAGACTGCGATGAAAATTAAGAGCCCTGCAATAACCAATCCCCAAACACGGATAAAGGAAGCCAGTTCAAAAAGTCGTTGAGTGTTGGCACCACCGTCTTGAACCTCAGATACCCCTTCAATTTTCTTGGCCTCTTCTGCTACTTTAGGAACATCACTCGGAGTATTGGTATCAACGATATAGGCATCATAGAGAGGATTAGCGTCTCCTTCAAAGACCTTCCAATCGTCTCCCATCGTTTCAGTCAATTTTTGATACTGCTCTTCCTTGCTTGAAAAAGTGACATTCTTAACACCTTGCATGGCTTTTAAGGCATCATAAACCTTGTGGTAGTCATTATTGGTAACTGTCTGACCTTCTTTTTCAATCGTTTCACTATTATCTGCTACATCCTTACGAATGTAAACCATGACTCGAACGTTGTTCTCGATATCGGTAGCCAGCTTCGCTGTATTAAAAATTACAGATGCAAACAGGGCAACCAGAGTCAAGGTAATCATAACCGAACTCACTGCTGCTACTGTCATCCAGCCATTTCGTTTTAAACTTTTGAGTGATTCAAATAAATGGCGAAAAAATCTACTAATCATCGTATCCATATTCTCCTTTAGCTTCGTCACGAACGACACGGCCATTTTCAATGGCAATGACACGGTGGCGCAAGGTATTTACAATCTGGCTATTGTGGGTCGCCATCAAGACAGTCGTACCTTGGAGATTGATGCGTTCCAACAGATTCATAATTTCCCATGAATTATCTGGGTCCAAGTTTCCTGTCGGCTCATCGGCAATCAAGACCTTAGGATTGTTCACAATCGCACGAGCAATGGCAATCCGTTGCTGCTCTCCACCTGAGAGTTCGTTAGGGAAAGAGCGAACCTTGTGTTTCAAACCGACCAAGTCCAAGACTTCCATAACACGTTTTTTAATGTTGCGACGGTTCTCTCCGATAACTTCCATTGCGTAAGCAATATTTTCATAAACGGTTTTCTTGGGCAAGAGTTTGTAATCTTGAAAGACTACCCCAACACTGCGACGGAGTAGAGGGATATCTTTCTTCTTGATTTTAACCAAATTAAAGCCTGCAACTGTTAGGCTCCCTTTTTCAATCTTTACTTCTCGATATAAAGCTCGAATAAAGGTTGACTTCCCTGCTCCAGAAGGCCCAACGATATAGGCAAATTCTCCTGGTTCAATACTAAGAGAGACTCCACGAAGAGCAGTCGTTCCGTTATCGTATTTTTTGACAACATCTCGCATTTCAATGATTGACATGTGAGTTCCTTTCTATTTCTTAGCTGATTCGCCACTTGAGATAAGCGTCGATGAAACCATCAAGGTCTCCATCCATGACCTTATCTACCTGAGCGACTTCAAAGCTCGTACGGTGATCTTTTACCATGGTATAAGGTGTGAAGACATAAGAACGAATCTGACTTCCCCATGTGATTTCCTTTTTCTCACCTTTGAGGGAGTCGACTTCCGCAGCTTTCTTTTCTTGCTCCATTTGATAGAGCTTGGCTTGCAACATCTTCATAGCACGATCTCTATTTCCATACTGGGTACGATCGACCGTTGATTGGACGACAGTTCCCGTAGGAATATGTGTCAAACGCACACCTGTTGAAACTTTATTGACGTTCTGTCCACCAGCACCACCTGAACGGAAGGTATCCATTTTGATATCATCTTCACGAATCTCCACTTCGATAGTATCATCCAACTCGGGCATGACTTCCACGGAGGTAAATGAAGTATGACGACGTTTGGCAGAGTCAAATGGAGAAATACGTACCAGACGGTGAACACCCATTTCTGACTTGAGAAGGCCATAAGCATTTGGACCTTCAAAGGATAAGGTCACAGACTTGATACCCGCTTCATCACCTGCTTGGTAATCCAAGACCTCTACTTTAAAGCCTTTGGCATTTCCATAGCGAGTATACATACGGAGCAACATATCACCCCAGTCCTGAGCCTCAGTACCACCAGATCCTGGATGGATCTCCAAAATCGCATTATTATGGTCATAAGGTTCTGACAAGAGAAGCGTCATCTCGTAGCTGGTCATCATCTTATCAAGCTCTGTCAACTGTTCGACCAGTTCATCATGGACTGACTCGTCTTCTGCTAAAAAGTCCAATAAAATCTCAACTTCATCCTGCAACTCCTCCATTTTACGGAAGGTGTTATAGGCATTTTTTAATTCATTTAATTCTTGCGACGTTTTTTGGGCCGCGATATTATCGTTCCAAAAATCAGGTTCTGTCATCTTGTTTTCCAAGATGGCAATCTCTTCCTCTAGTCCTTCGAGGTCAAAGAGACCCCCTGAAAGAAGCTAATTTTTCACGATTTGCGTCAATTTTTTGACGAATTTCTGAAATGTCCATAAATACTCCTTTATTCACATCGTTTCATTATACCACATTCTCTCATTTCTTTCCATATTTTGCTTGTTATTTCAAATTGTATACAAAAAAGAGGGCTTTCACCCTCCATTTTATAACTTTTTAGCAGAGGTTCGAGCAATCTCCTCTACTTGGATACCTTGCGCTTCAAATTTCTCCTTCAGGAAGGTTAAATCAATCGTCCCATCAATTTGAACCTCAATCACGACCTTGCCGTCCTTGCGTGGAATATTGACTGTGTGTGAAATATTCAGATTTTCTTCTACAATCAAGGTCACAATCTTGCCCAAAACCCCGACTTCATTTTCCGTAATAAACCGAACACGAATTCCTTCCTCGCCGTAGCCAGCAATTTCTAGAAAGGCTTGAAAAACATCACGATCTGTAATCACACCGTAAACCTGCTGGTTGTCCACAACTGGAAGAATACCGATCTTATTCTTCAACATGAGATAGGTCGCATCTTCTAGACTTGCATAACCTGACACTGTGATGACATCCCGAATCATGACGTCTTTGACTTTGGTCTTATTGAGAAGATAATTCATCTCATAGATGGAGAGACTGGTTGCTTTAGACGGACTGGCTTCAGCAATAGTTCCTTCTGTTACAAGACCAACCAATTGATCATTTTCGATAACAGGTAAACGGTGCAAGCCTTGCTCGCGCATCAAATCTGCTGCATGTGCTACAGTCGTATCTGGACTGATATAAACTACCTTGCGGGTCATAAAATCTTTAACTGCCATGAGATTTCTCCTTCTTTATTGCTACTATAATTATACACTTTCTTACGCAATCAATCAAACGCTTTCATATTTTTTTCAAGATTCAGAAATATCTGATGAATCTCTATATTACTCCAATACAAAAAAGTCCCATAAGACCTCTAATGAAAAGCAACCAAACCATCATTAGAAAGAATCTTATGGAACAGTTAAATTTTATCACAGACTTACTGGGAATTAAAGACCCTAACATCAAGAGTGTAGGTATTATCAATATGGATCCCCCACAAGGAAATCACTGAAGAAATATGATTTTCAAAAACCGTCTAAGATTTCTTCCCCTGAAACGACTGGCATGCCTACTAGAATTCTCCTTAAAAACGCCGTTTAAAGTGCTATCATTGCTCAAAAACTAGTTGAAAAAACTTCTATGACTGATATTGCCCATCAACTGTCCATTTCAACTTCAACTATTATCCGAAAGCTCAATGACTTTCACTTTAAACATGATTTTAACCGACTTCCTGAGATTATGTCTTGAGACGAGTATGCCTTCACTAAGGGAAAGATGAGATTCATTGCACAAGATTTTGATTCCAGAAAGATCCTAGCTATCTTAGATAGGCGGACTCAAGTGACGATTCGCAATCATTTCCTTCGTTATTCTAGATAGGTGAGAAGTCGTGTGAAAGTCATTGCTATGGACATGTTTAGTCCCTATTACGCCCTCGCTAAGAAACTATTTCCAAACGCTAAAATCGTCCTCGATCGCTTTCACATTGTACAACATCTAAGTCGAGCTATGAACCACCTTCGCATCCAATTCATGAATCAGTTGGATCGAAAATCTCATGAATATAAGGCACTCAAACGTTACTGGAAACTCATCCAACAGGATAGTCGCAAACTAAGTCACAAACGATTTTATCGCCCAATTTTTCGCATGCATTTGACCAACAAAGAGATTCTGGAAAAGTTGCTCTCTTACTCTCAAGAACTCCGAGAACACTATGAACTCTACCAACTCCTGCTTGTTCATTTTCAAGAGAAGCAAGCCGAACATTTCTTTAGACTCATTGAAGAAAGAATTGCTTGTATAAATCCTATCTTTCAGACTGTTTTTAAGACCTTCTTGAAAGAGAAAGATAAAATTATAAACGCTTTAGTGCTTACCTACTCAAACGCAAAACTAGAAGCTACGAATAATCTCATCAAAGTCATCAAGCGAAACGCTTTTGGATTTCGGAACTTTGACAACTTTAAAACTAGAATTCTCATTGCTTTAAATATCAAAAAGGAGAGGACTGATTTAGTCCTCTCCAGGGTATGACTTTTCAGCAACCCACTACAGTTGACAAAGAGCCACAAAAAAAGCCCCCTAATTGGAGCTCTTCAAATTCATATGCCAACTAAAACAATCCACTGGATCTGATGATTGCTACGCAATCTCTATCTACCGACTAAAAAGGTCCCCCGGACCTTTTTAGCCACCTAGATATGCTTTTCTGACTTCGTCTGATGCTGCGAGTTCTTTTCCTGTTCCTGATAGGACAATCTTACCTGTTTCAAGCACATAACCTCGGTCAGAAATAGCAAGGGCCTTGTTAGCGTTCTGTTCAATTAGGAGAACCGTTGTTCCTTGCTTCTGAATGTCTTGGATGATATCAAAAATTTCTTGGATAAAGATAGGGGCAAGTCCCATTGATGGTTCGTCCAAGAGAAGAAGCTTAGGCGTAGACATGAGAGCACGTCCCATAGCCAGCATCTGCTGTTCACCACCTGAAAGAGTTGCTGCATCTTGGTTTTTACGTTCTTCAAGACGTGGGAAGCGTGAGAAAACTTTTTTCAAGTTGGCTTGATTTTCCTCACGATTTTTCTTCAAGAAAGCTCCCATTTCTAGATTTTCCATAACAGTCAAGCCTGGGAAAACATGGCGTCCTTCAGGGACTTGTGAAAGACCACCTGCCACGATTTTTTGCGCTGGCATCTTTTGAATTTCTTTTCCTAAAAACTGAATTTTACCAGCACTTGGACGAACCAAACCTGAAAGGGTACGAAGAATGGTTGTTTTACCAGCACCATTGGCACCAATCAAGGAAACAACTTCACCTTCATTAACCTCGAAACTTACATCACGAACTGCTTGGATCATACCGTAATGCACAGAGAGGTTTTCAACTTTTAACATAGACATTAGGCTTCACCTCCTAGATAAGCTTCGATAACACGTTTGTTGTTCTTGATCTCATCCGGAGTCCCATGAGCAATCAACCGACCATATTCAAGAACATAGATACGCTCAGTGACTTCCATAACCAAATTCATGTCGTGTTCGATGAGCATGATGGTAATTTTAAATTCATCTTTGATACGACGGATCAATTCTGTCAATTCAGCTGTTTCTTGTGGATTCATCCCAGCTGCAGGCTCATCCAAAAAGAGGATTTTAGGTTCAGTTGCCAGAGCACGAACGATTTCTAATCGACGTTGTTGACCATAGGCCAGATTCTTAGCCAGAGTATCTGCGTCACCATCCAAATCAAAAATCTTCAGCAAGTCCAAAGCTTTATTTTTTAATTCTTCCTCATTCTTATAGAAAGCAGGCAGGCGTAGAAAGCTAGCGAGGACATGTTGTTTATGATGATTTCCAAAAGCGATGAGAACATTGTCTAAAACTGTCAGATCCTTGAACAAACGAATATTTTGGAAAGTACGACTGAGTCCAAGTGAGGCAATCTTATAAGGAGTTTTCCCATTTAGGAGGTGACCATCTAGTGTCACCGTACCTTCACTTGGTTCATAAACACCCGTCAAGAGATTGAAAAGAGTTGTTTTACCTGCCCCGTTTGGTCCAATCAGACCAACCAATTCTCCCTCGTTCAATTCAAGAGTGACATCTCCAACAGCTGTTAGACCGCCAAAATGTTTGGTTAACTGTTTAACTTCAAGTAATGCCATTAGTTTTGTCCCTCCTTCTTAGATTTTTTAAAGAAACGTGATAGACTCAATTCCCATGTCCCAAGAAGTCCACCTGGTCTGAAGATCATGACCAATACAAGAGCCAAAGCGTAGATGATCATACGTACGCTAGCTACATCCTGAAGGAGCATATTTAAAATTCCTAAAACTATCGCTGAAACGATGGTACCAGTAATAGATCCAAGTCCACCAAATACAACGATAATCAACACGTTGATGGAATTAATAAAGGTGTAATCTTTTGGGACAACAGATCCGATAAAACCAGCCTGAAGTGAACCAGCAATACTTGCTGTAATAGCACCAAAGACAAAAGCGATAATCTTGATCTTTGTAGTGTTTACCCCAACGGACTCTGCAGCAATCTCATCCTCACGAACAGATAAAGTAGAGCGTCCGATTGGACTACGTAGGAAGTTGAGGGTTGCAATAGTTGTGATAATTATAAAAAGATAAACCATTTGCCAGTTGGTAAAGTTTGGAATACCCAAGATACCAGCAGCACCGTTGGTCAAACTTCCACCATTAATGATAAAGATACGGATGATTTCTGAAACACCTAGTGTCGCAACAGCCAGGTAGTCACCCTTCAAACGGAGTGTCGGAATCCCAACGAGCAAAGCGACTGCACCAGAAATCAAGGCACCCAAGACCATTGCTCCAAAGAAGGCACCATAGGTTGGTGATTTTGAACCAATAATCGCTGCTGCATAAGCCCCAATCGCCATAAAACCTGCATGACCGAGTGAGAATTGTCCTGAAAAACCAACAATTAAGTTCAGACCTACTGCAAGGATGATATTAATCCCAATTTGTTCTAAAATTTGGACATGAAATAGATTGAGAACACCAGCAGAAACCAGTACACTGATCAGCCCATAACCTGCTAACAGAAGGAATAACCAGAGAATATTTACTTTAAGATTTGTCTTCATTTGTTTACACCTTCTCTTTCACATTCTTGCCGAGGATACCTGCAGGACGAACAATCAGAATCAAAAGCAAGATTCCATATACAATGGCATCACGGAAATCAGACATACCAAAGGCAGTTGCAAAAGTTTCCAACAAACCAATAACAATTCCCCCTAGAGCTGCACCAGGAATAATCCCGATACCACCAAGAACGGCCGCAACGAATGATTTCAGACCTGGAGTCACACCCATCAACGGTTCAAGAGAGTTGTAGTAAAGGGCAATGAGGACACCTGCCGCTCCAGCAAGGGCTGAACCCAAAGCAAAGGTAAAGCTGATTGTACGATTTACATTAATTCCCATCAATTGAGCTGCGTCACTATCAACTGATACCGCACGCATGGCTTTCCCCATTTTTGTTTTTTGAACAATCACTTGCAATAAAATCATCAGGAGTAAGGAAACTGCTAAAATCATTAACTGGACGTTTGTCAAGCTGATTGGCCCCAAATCATAGCGAACTGTTTGAATGGCTTGAGGAAAGGCACGAGTATTGGCACCGACCAAATAGACCATTCCATATTCAAGTAGGAAAGACACTCCGATAGCAGTAATCAATACAGCAATACGTGTAGAGTGTCGCAAAGGACGGTAGGCAAGAAATTCAATCACAACACCAAGTAGTGCGGTTCCTACCATTGAAATAATCAAAGCTAAAAAGAAATTCATTTGGAAAGAATTAATCAAAAAGTAACCAATAAAGGCTCCCATCATATAAATATCACCGTGGGCGAAGTTGATGAGTTTGATAATTCCATAAACCATGGTGTAACCCAGGGCCAAAAGTGCATAAACACTACCCAGAATTAAACCATTCACAAGTTGTTGGAGCATAGCATTCACTCTTTTCTATCGTTATTTTTTAGAAAATTTCTCAATTTTCACAAGTTCATAAACATCGAAACAGGGAGTGAGTCAAAGGCTCATTCCCTATTTCAACTACTATTCTAATGTTATGGTTTTACAACTTCTGCTGCTTCCACTTTACCATTATTCATGGTCATCATGTAAGCAGTTTTCACTGTGTTGTGATCTGCATCAAAGCTCGTTTGACCAGTCACACCATCAAAGTCTTTGGTTTTAGCAAGATTGTCCTTGATTTCACCTGAGTTTTTAGCACCTTTTGCAGCATTGGCTACTAGATAAACTGAGTCATAGGCCAAAGCTGAGAATGTTGAAGGTTCTTCGTTGTATTTTGCACGGTAGGCTTCAAGGAAAGCTTTAGCTTTTGCAGAAACATCAACTGTAGTTGAGAATCCTGAGATGAAGTAAATGTTTGAAGCTCTTTCAGCAGTTGCTTGTTGAACAAATTCTTCACCGTTAAAGCCGTCACCACCAACGATAGGTTTATCAATTCCCATACCACGCGCTTGGTTTACGATTTTACCTGCTTCTGTGTAGTAACCTGGAACAACGATAGCGTCAAACTCTTTCCCTTTCATTTTAGTAAGGGCTGCTTGGAAGTCTGTATCTCCTGCTACGAATGTTTCATCTGCAACAATTTCACCTTTGTAAGCTTCACGGAAAGCTTTGGCAACTCCTTTTGCATAGTCGCTAGCATTATCTGTGTACAAGACAACTTTCTTAGCCTTCAATTTATCAGAAACGTAGTTTGAAATGATTTTCCCTTGGAAGCTATCTTGGAAAGTTCCGATAAATAGATATTCTTGACCTTTAGTCAAACCGTCTTGAGTCGCACTTGGTGAAATCAATGGAACTCCTGCTTGAGTAGCGTTAGCTACAGCTGCAGCAGTTGCACCAGATGTCGCAGGTCCTACGATAGCTGTAACTTTTGATTGGGTCACTAGGTTAGTTGTAACAGAGGCAGCCTCAGCAGTTTCAGATTTGTTATCTTTATCCACAACTTCGATTTGTTTTCCATCGATACCACCTGCAGCATTGATTTCATCAACAGCAAGTTGAGCACCTTTTTGTTCAGAAGTACCATAGGCAGCTACAGCACCTGTTTCTTCAAAGTTAAAACCGATTTTGATAGTCTTTTCGTCTACTGGGTTACCAGTTGTATTTGACGCTCCTGACTTGACCTCTCCACAGGCAGCGAGAAAAGCTACGCTAGCAAGAGCCACAAAAGATAGGGCAAATTTTTTCTTCATTTTTAATCTCCTTATGGTTATTTCAAAAATAGTATGTTAAGAATATACCGAATTATCAGAAAATTGTCAACACATTTATCTCATTTTTTAAATGATAACGTTTTCCTCAGTGCGATAGAGATTGCCAACAAAGGGAGTTTCTAACTCTTGAATGTGGCAACGTCTTATTTTTTTGATAAATCTTTCCTTACCTAATCTCTCAACTAAGTCATCTAGCTCCTCAGTTGGAACATAGAGCTGCAAGTAACGATGTTTTTTGGAATGGTAACAGATATCACCGTATTCCTGAAGTTTTTTTGCATCTCGATTATAGTAAAGATAGATGATTAATCCTGAACGATTGACCTTTTCAAACATGGTGAATCCTCTTTCTAAGAAATCTTCTCCTAATTATATCAAAAAAAGCAAACTCCGTCGAGTTTGCTTTCTAGGTTGCTTAGCTTAAAGAATTGTTGGCCATGATTTCATCAATGAAGCCATATTCGAGCGTTTCTTGGGCACTCATCCAGTAATCACGTTCAGCATCCGCGTGAATTTGCTCAACTGATTTACCTGAGTTATCTGCAAGGATTTGCTCCAAAGTCTTACGAGTTTTGAGCAAGTGTTCCGCAGCGATTGCCATATCTGTTTGTTGGGTACCACCACCTGTACCACCCATTGGTTGGTGAATCATGTACTCTGCATTTGGAAGCATGAAACGTTTGCCTTTTGCTCCACTTGATGCAATGACAGTCCCCATAGATGCTGCCATTCCCATAACGATGGTTTGAACATCTGCCTTGATAAAGTTCATGGTATCAACGATTGCCAAACCAGCTGAAACAGAGCCTCCAGGCGTGTTGACATAAAGGTAAATATCCTTTGTGCTGTCTTGGGCATCCAAGAAGAGCAACTGGGCGATAACGGAGTTGGCCATGTTGTCTTCAACTGGACCTGTTAGCATGATGATGCGATCTTTCAGAAGACGAGAGTATATGTCATAGGAACGTTCTCCACGGCTTGTTTGTTCAATAACTACAGGAATCATTCATTTCTCCTTTTAATGTTGAATTTTCTTAGTCATACGACTTCAATACAGAACTATTATATCTTTTTGGTCAAAAAAGGTCAAATTTTTGCTCTATTTTCTAAACAGAAACAAAAACTCAACCTCCTTTCAAAACTGAAACTAACCCTCAATCTCAATGTTTACTTTGGAATTTTATTTGGTACCGAACAAGCGGTCTCCAGCATCTCCGAGACCTGGAACAATATAGCCATGTTCATTCAAGTGTCCGTCCAGAGCTGCTGTAAAGATTTCGACATCTGGGTGAGCTGCTTGAAGAGCTTTCACTCCTTCTGGAGCAGCTACTAGGCAGACAAACTTGATATTTGATGCGCCACGTTTTTTAAGCGAGTCAACAGCCAAGATAGCTGATCCACCTGTTGCAAGCATTGGATCGACGACAAAGATTTGACGTTGGTCAATGTCCTCAGGCAATTTCACCAAGTATTCAACTGGTTGAAGGGTTTCTTCATCACGGTACATACCGATGTGCCCAACTTTTGCTGCTGGGACCAAGCTCAAGAGCCCATCTACCATCCCGATACCTGCACGTAGGATTGGGACAATCGCCAATTTTTTACCAGCCAATTGTTTTTGAACTGTTTTTGTGATTGGTGTTTCGATTTCCACATCTTCAAGTGGAAGATCACGAAGTACTTCATATCCCATCAACATTGCAATCTCATCTACTAGCTCACGAAAAGCTTTTGTAGAAGTGTCTGTACGACGCAAGATTGACAATTTATGCTGAATGAGTGGATGATTAATGACTTCAAGTTTTCCCATTTTCTGAATTCCTTCTTTCAATTTATTCTTCTTATTATATCAAAAAACGGTTTAAAAAGCTTTCTAAACCATTTATTTTTATTAATTTTTAAATCAAATCTGCCTCTTGAAGAGCCGTCTGAACAGTCTCTAATGGTAAATGGGTCAACTCGGTGCCTTTTTCATGATAAAGGTACTGGGCATAGTCATCCATTCGGTACTGGTTGATATAAACCACGCGCTTACAACCAACTTGTAGCAGTTGTTTGGTGCAGTTCAGACACGGAAAATGGGTCACATAGGCTGTAAATCCTCTTGGAACCCCTCGTTCGGCTCCTTGCAAGATGGCATTAATCTCGGCGTGAAGGGTTCGAACACAGTGACCTTCAATGACCAGACATTCGTGGTCAATACAGTGCTCCGTTCCTGATACGGAACCATTGTAGCCAGTTGAAATGACTTTATTGTCCTTAACGAGGACAGCTCCCACCTTGGCACGTTTGCAGGTCGAACGATTGGCAATCAGTAAAGCCTGGGCTGCAAAGTACTCATCCCAAGCCAGTCTTTTTTCTGTCATAAGTCTTCTCCTTATCCCCTATTTTTTGAAAAATGGCAAGCGTAAATCTGCAATCTTTTCAGCCGGAACCTTCATGCCATCCTTGATCCATTTGAGCAGAACCGATACGATGGCAGAGCTCCAAAAGGAATGAAGGTAGCTGCTAACGCCTTTTGACTTTCCGTGGTATTTTTCTAGAAATTCCTGCATGGCTTGGACAAAAATCTTTTCCAAATGATAGTCCAGAGCAAGTTGGATAACCTTGGCTTCTTTCTTAGCTGCGCGGAAAAGGTGTACCCAGACTAGATAAAGATCGGTTTTGACATCGTAGTGGCTCAACTGTTCCATAATGTTATGGACACTGCGTTTAAAAACACTTTCCAAAATCTCTTCTTTAGAGTCATAGTTACGATAGAAGGCAGCACGAGAGACGCCCGCCCGTTTGACTAATTCTGAAATACTGATCTTTGCCAAGTCCTTTTTCTCTAGAAGTTGCAAAAGAGCCGTCTCGATTGCTTCTCTGGTCAAAAAATTGGATTCTTGATTTGATTTTCTGAGATTTTCAAGAGATTTTTCAGATATTTTACGTTCAGACATAACAATTTCTTTCTACTTGTGACAACAGAGAGGTAGTACTTTTGTTTCAAGGGCTTTCATGATATAATTGTAAAAAAAGACAGAACCTTTGTCAATGTATAAGTGACAAAGATGGAGAATTTCTATGACTTGGAAGATTGTGGCTGACTCGGGTTGTGATTATCGTCAATTGGTAACTCCCGCTATTGATACTGAATTTATCAGTGTTCCTTTAACCATTCAAGTGGCTGATCAGGTCTTTATCGATGATGCCAATCTTAACATTGACCACATGATGGAAACCATGTATGCGACTTCTGAGGCTTCAAAATCAGCTTGCCCTAGCCCTGATGATTACTTGCGTGCTTTTGAAGGTGCCAAACATATTTTTGTCGTTACCATCACTGGTACTCTTTCTGGTAGCCATAACAGTGCACAACTCGCTAAAAATATCTACCTCGAAGAACACCCTGACACTCAGATTCATGTGATTGATAGTTTATCTGCAGGTGGGGAAGTTGACTTGCTCGTAGAAAAATTAAACGACTTGATTGACCAAGGACTTTCTCATGAGGAAGTTGTTGAAGCTATTACAGCCTACCAAGAAAAAACGAAGTTGCTCTTTGTTCTTGCTAAAGTTGATAACTTGGTCAAAAATGGGCGTTTGAGTAAGCTTATCGGTACGGTCGTTGGCCTTCTCAACATCCGTATGGTTGGAGAAGCAAGTGAAACTGGAACCCTAGAGCTTCTTCAAAAGGCTCGTGGTGCTAAAAAGTCCCTTCAAGCAGCTTATGAAGAACTCATCAAGGCTGGCTATGCTGGTGGTCGTATCGTCATGGCTCATCGCAGCAATGAAAAATTCTGTCAGCAATTGTCAGAACGCTTGCTGGAAACATTTCCACAAGCCAATATCAAAATCCTCCCAACGTCTGGTCTCTGCAGTTTTTATGCAGAAGATGGCGGTTTGTTAATGGGATATGAAATTAACTAAGATCATCCGTAACAAGAGATGCCAAGCATCTCTTGTTTTTGTGGTACAATAGAGCTATGAAACATTTTGATACTATTGTCATCGGTGGTGGACCTGCTGGCATGATGGCTACGATTTCCAGTAGCTTTTATGGTCAGAAAACTCTTCTCATCGAAAAAAATCGGAAACTGGGTAAAAAATTGGCTGGTACAGGCGGCGGTCGCTGCAATGTGACCAACAACGGTAGCTTAGACGACCTACTAGCTGGAATCCCTGGAAATGGGCGCTTTCTTTACAGTGTATTTTCCCAGTTTGATAACCATGATATCATCAACTTTTTCACAGAAAATGATATTAAACTCAAGGTCGAGGACCATGGCCGCGTCTTTCCAGCTAGCGACAAGTCTCGAACCATTATTGAAGCTTTGGAGAAGAAAATCACTGAACTCGGTGGTCAAGTCGCTACTCAAACAGAGATTGTTTCGGTTAAAAAGGTGGATAACCAGTTTGTCCTGAAGTCCGCAGATCAAACCTTCACTTGTGATAAACTGATTGTGACAACTGGTGGTAAATCCTATCCTTCTACAGGTTCAACTGGATTTGGACATGAGATCGCCCGCCATTTTAAGCACACCATTACCGAGCTTGAGGCGGCCGAGAGTCCGCTTCTGACTGATTTCCCTCACAAAGCGCTTCAGGGCATTTCACTAGACGATGTGACCCTAAGCTATGGCAAGCATGTCATCACTCATGATTTGCTCTTTACCCACTTTGGTTTATCTGGCCCTGCTGCCCTGCGCATGTCCAGCTTTGTCAAGGGTGGTGAGATCCTCTCACTGGATGTCTTGCCTCAACTTTCTGAGAAGGACTTAGCTGCATTTCTAGAAGAAAATCGGGAAAAATCCTTGAAAAATGCTTTAAAAACTTTACTTCCAGAACGCTTAGCGGAATTTTTTGTGCAAGGCTATCCTGACAAAGTCAAACAGCTAACTGAAAAAGAACGCGAGCAACTTCTCCAGTCCATCAAGGCCCTCAAAATCCCTGTCACTGGCAAAATGTCCCTGGCCAAGTCCTTCGTCACCAAAGGTGGCGTCAGTCTTAAGGAAATCAATCCTAAAACCCTTGAAAGTAAGCTGGTCCCTAGACTTCACTTTGCTGGCGAGGTACTGGATATCAATGCTCACACGGGTGGCTTTAACATCACTTCTGCCCTCTGTACCGGCTGGGTGGCAGGCTCAAATCCAATAAATACTAAATAAGAAAGGAAGTTCTTTGGAACATATTATTTTACTAAGAGGCGTTACTCCTAATGGAAAAAATGCTATCCCGAAAATGTCTTATTTGGCGGATATTTTAACAGAAGCTGGGTTTCAGCACGTTCGAACCTATATTCAAAGTGGGAATATCATTCTTGAAAGTGACTTAGATTTAGAAGAAATACGAGAACGTGTTCATACTCTGATAAAGGAAAAAATTGGGGCCGACTTAAAAATGGTTATCAAGAATAAGGACGATTTTGAAAAGATTGTTCATGAGAATCCGTTTAGAGAAGACTATCTTCATGATCGTGTGCATGTGATCCTTTATCAGGGATTTATCCAAAGTCTGCCATTAGAAAATTTGAAAGCTGACTACGGTGAGGAAGAAATTTGTGTAGGCGATCACTGTCTCTACCTCTATCTCCCTAGAACTGCAAAACGAAAAAAGCTCAATACCAACTATCTTGAAAAACTTTTTGGCGTGGATTTGACCATGCGAAAGTTAAACGTCGTGGAAAAGTTACTAACAAAATAGGAAAAACAATATGAACAGACAAGAATTAGTCGAATTTGTCAACATGTGCATGATTAAAAACGGAAACAAAGTTCTAGTTCAAGATCGAGTTAGTCCCGACTGGCCCGGCATCACTTTTCCTGGTGGTCATGTAGAGCGTGGGGAATCTTTTACCGATGCAGTTATCAGAGAAGTCAAGGAAGAAACTGGACTAACCATATCCAAACCTCAACTTTGTGGTATCAAAGACTGGTACGATGACGAGGATTACCGCTATGTCGTCCTCTTTTACAAGACAGAACACTTTACTGGTGAACTCCAGTCTTCAGACGAAGGTACTGTTTGGTGGGAAGAATATGAAAATCTTTCTCGTCTAAAACTTGCAACTGAGGATATGTCAGACATGCTGCGTGTTTTTTTAGAAGACGATTTAAGTGAATTCTTTTACTACAAAGACGGTGACGACTGGCTTTATGAGTTAAAATAAAAGAATAGAAAAAAATGACCTGAGCTTCAAAAGTTAAATTTTGAAGCTCAGGTCATTTCTTAGTCCTTTTTAATCTGATAATAAATAAGATCCGCAACGTAGTCTTTTCTCTCCACACCATTGGTAATGGTTTTTAGATAAGACATCCCCGCCTTCTCCATGACACGACCCGAAGCTGGATTAAGACTGGCATATCGTGCTCTGACCTTTTGAAAGCCTGCTTGAGTAAAACAAAAGTCTAAGACAGCTTTCAAGGTCTCCGTCATCATACCACAGCCCCAATATGCCTTGCCTAGCACATAGCCAATTTCACAACAAGAATCATTCTCATCCATTGCAACGATGCTGATATCTCCTATCACTTGCTCTGGGTTTTCTTTGAGACAAATTGCCCATTTGTAATAGTTGGGATTGGTATAGGATGCAACCCAATTTCGAATCGAGTTTCGAGTCACCTCAAGATTCGGATGGGGATCCCAGGTGACATAGGTCAGATTCTCAACAGACGAAGCCCAATTTTGAAACATAGCTTCCGCATCACTCTCCACAAATCTTCTCAAAATCAAACGTTCTGTCTGTAACATTTGCGTACCGATTGTTTTCATGACACTGCCTCACTTTCTGATATATGGTTCTCTGTCAAATCTCCATTGAAACTTGTTTTTGCTTTCGAATCTCAATGCTCAAGCTAAAAATATCCACTGGGCCTCCTCGTTTTCCTGTTTCTAAACTCGGGTAAAAAGACTAAACTCAGTAACAGCTAGGAAACAAGTGTTTTATCTAATCCCTTGACGCAGTCGCTGTCTGGTTTGAAATGCGCTTTACCAAGCTTTTTCAAACCTAGTCATCGTTGCGGGGGTGAGACAAGGAAAATCGAACTCTATGAGTTACCGAATCTGCCTCGTTCTCCTGTTTCTAGACTCGGGGTAAAAAGGTCCCCCGGACCTTTTTACTCCCAGAAGTCATCAAATACGGTGATTGGTAGGTGGCGTTTGTGTTGTCCTTTATGCCACCAGTTTTCAATAATCGCTTGAGCTTCTGGGCTGATTGTTTTGCCTTCTAGGTAGTCATCAATCTCTGCATAAGTGACTCCGAGAGCAACTTCGTCTGCCAAGCCCGGCTTATCCTCTTCTAGGTCTGCTGTTGGGATTTTTTCATAAAGGGCTGGGTCCGCACCAAGTTCCTTCAAGAGTTGTTTTCCTTGACGTTTATTGAGGCGGTAAAGAGGGAGAATATCCGCACCACCATCACCAAACTTGGTAAAAAAGCCTGTGATATTTTCTGCAGCATGGTCTGTCCCAATAACCGCTCCGCTATGGGCACCTGCAAGCGCATATTGAGCAATCATACGACTACGCGCTTTAATATTGCCCTTATTAAAGTCTGAAACAGAGCTTCCTGTCGCTTCAACTGCAGCTGTCATGGCATCAGCTGATTCCTTGATATTCACAACCAAGCTAATATCTGGCTGGATGAAAGCGAGAGCTTTTTGAGCATCTGCTTCATCAGCTTGCACTCCATATGGCAGGCGAACAGCGATAAATTGGTAGCTGTCATCTCCTGTCTCTGCTCGCATTTCTTCCATCGCTAATTGTGCCAAGCGCCCTGCCAAGGTTGAGTCTTGCCCTCCAGAAATCCCTAGTACAAAGGTTTTAAGGAAGGAGTGTTTTTTCAAGTATCTCTTTAAGAAATCAATTGAACGACGGATTTCTTCCTGGGCGTCAATTACTGGCTTGACACCTAGTTGCTGGATAATGGTCTCTTGCAAACTCATTCTTCCTCTCCTTCACCAAGGGCTTCCTTGCGCATCTTATCAATCAAGTCCATCTTGTCTTGCCAAATATCACGCGCCAAGTCTACTGGGTAATGTTGCGGATTGAGCACGCGCTTGTATTCATCCCATAGCTTGTCAAATTCTTTGCGAGCATAGGACTGAATCTCAGTCAAACTAGGCAAGTTGTAAACTAATGTTCCTGCTTTGAAAATATCCACCAAGAGAGGAACGGCATCAAAATTTCGAACGGTCTTTTTGATGTAAGTATAAGTTGGATGGAACATTTTGATTTCTGTCATGCTGGCAACGTCAACACCATCATAAGTGATGTAGTCGCCTTCTGACTTGCCTTTTTCACGACTGGTAATGCGCCATACCTGCTTCTTACCTGGCGTTGACACTTTTTCAGCATTATTAGATAGTTTGATGGTATTGCGCATGTTACCATTTTCATCTTCGATAGCCACAATCTTATAAACCGCCCCAAGAGCTGGCTGATCATAAGCTGTAATCAGCTTGGTTCCCACACCCCAGACATCAATCTTGGCCTTTTGCATCTTGAGGTTGAGAATAGTATTTTCATCTAGGTCATTAGAAGCATAGATCTTAGCCTCTGTAAATCCAGCCTCGTCCAGTTGCTGACGGACTTTCTTAGAAATGTAGGCAATATCCCCTGAGTCGATACGAACGCCCTTAAAGTTAATCTTATCTCCCAGTTCACGCGCCACCTGAATAGCAGCTGGCACACCGATTCGCAACGTATCATAAGTATCTACTAGAAAGACACAGTCACGGTGGGTCGCTGCATAGGCCTTGAAGGCTTCATAGTCGTTTCCATAAACCTGTACCAAGGCATGGGCATGAGTTCCTAGAACGGGAATCCCAAAGAGCTTCCCTGCTCGCACATTGCTAGTTCCATTGGCGCCACCAATCACAGCTGCGCGTGTTCCCCAGATAGCTGCATCCATTTCTTGCGCACGGCGTGTCCCAAACTCCATCAAAGGTTCATCATCAATGACCGAACGAATACGTGCTGCCTTGGTCGCTATCAAGGTTTGAAAGTTAACGATGTTCAATAGAGCCGTTTCGACCAATTGACATTGGGCTAGAGAGCCTTCAACTTGAACAATTGGTTCATTAGCAAAAACAAGGTCCCCTTCTTGGGCAGAACGAACCGTCAACTCCAACTTGAAATTGCGGAGGTAGTCTAAGAATGCCCCATGATAGCCAAGCGACTCTAAGTAGGCGATATCACTGTCTGAAAAGCGCAAGTCTTTAAGATAATGTACAATTCTTTCCAAGCCAGCGAAAACTGCATAGCCGTTCTGAAAAGGTTGCTGGCGGAAATAAACTTCAAAGACCGCCTTTTTATTGTGAATCCCTTGGTCAAAGTAAACTTGCATCATATTGATTTGGTACAAGTCCGTGTGCAATGTCAAACTATCATCTGGATACATCTGTTTTCCTTCTTCCTACTTTACAAAGGTATGAACGTATTCTACCACTTTCACACCATACGATAAATTAGTACTATTATAACACATTTTATCGGAATTGATAAAAAGCTAACAAGCTATTCTCCATTCTCCAGTTCATCCATATCTTGCTCAAACCTTTTTTGAGCCCATTCGCCATAACTTTTAAGGCCGAGATTGCCGATAAAAACCCAAGGAAGGTAAATCAGATAAGTAATGACCCAAGCAGATAAGTATTTAAAGTTCAGAGGATTGTGCTGATAAATTTCGATATTGAATTGATAATTCTGCAACATCAAGAGAGTCGTAATAAAGAGAGTTATCAGCAAACACCCTACAATCGTAAAATGAAAACGACTATAGTAGTTCACACCCAAATCTCGAGCACGGCCGAAAAAGTAAGAAGTTCCAATAATGATAATGATGAGAATCATTCTCGGATTAAAAAGACTTGGTGCTAATACTGTAATCATATAAGATAAAAGCAAGAAAGCTATAGAGATATAGAAACTTTCAGCTCCCGCTTTATTCATCAGTTGTTCTTCTCTTTCGTCTAGTAATTGATAATAAAAAAATCTATTTTTCATCTTCTTCCTCCCAAACTTGCTGATTTCTGCGATTCAAGTATAGGATAACTCGGTCCATAGAATAACTCCCAACGAGATAGATGATAACTGCTAGAACCACTTTTAGGGAGTACTTCCAAGTCAATAGACTGACCAGTTCCTCGCGATTACCTACGATATCAATCAATAAAACCACTATAGAAAATCCCAAAGCAGATAAAACTCTTTCTTTTCCAGTATTCTCAACAATATCCCGAATATCAATTCCTACATACATGCGGCGAATAATGGCATACAAACCGACTCCAATCAATAAAAGTAATTCTGGTAAATAGGACAGAAGTGTTAAATTGAAAATATAAACTTTGGCAAAAATTTCCAGTGCCAAAAATAGGCACATTCCCAAGAGAATTTCTCCTGAAATCTTTCCATCCAATTTTTCCGTACGTTCATCTTTGATCACAAGTTTTTTTCTATTTTTCATCTTCTTCCTCCCAAAATAGTTGGTCTAATGTTTTGCCTAAGCATCTGCAAATGGACTGACAGAGGGAGAGACTCGGATTGTATTTCCCAGCTTCAATCAAGCCTATAGTCTGCCTAGTAACACCTACAGCTTCTGCCAAATCCCCTTGTGTTAAATCACGCTCCACCCGAGCTAATTTTAATTTTAAATTTTTAGCCACTAGCGTCCTCCTTCAAAATTTTAAAAAGTTGCGCTTCTTTTAAAAACATTATACCATATATCTGACTTAATGCAATATATAAATGTCATTTTGTAAGATTTTATTAACAAAAAACTCTCTATCACAAAAAATAGAGAGTGTTACTTTTAAATATAGGATTTCAAAATATCGACGACATCACTTCTTTTCTTGACCTGATAGGCCTTGATGCCCAATTTCTCAGCTGCGATTGTATTGTCCTCAATATCGTCTAGAAAGACACAATTTGCGGGATCTAGCTGATATTTGTCGAGAATCTCCTCAAACATTGCTAGATCAGGCTTTATAGCTTTTATATCACAGGATAGGACAAAGCCATCTAAAAGTTCTTTTAAGGGAGATAGCTGATCTTCCAGCAAGTCATCAAATACCTTTGAGGTATTGGACAAGACAAAGATGCGATGCCCCTTTTTCTTTAGTTCTGACAAAACAGGAAAGACTTCAGTATAAATATCAATGTAGCTAGGCCAATTCCAGATAACTTCTTCGACCTTCTTTTGATAGGTCCTGCCAATCATCGACACAACTTTAAGCACCAACTCTTCTCTCGTCATGCTACCAAGATCTAATCTTAACCAAAGCCCTGACTGAAAAATGGTCTTATCTAAAATCAGATAATCCTTCTTCGTATCCGAAACGCCTTGTAAAATCTTATCCTTGTTCCATTCTAACAAGACGTTGCCCATATCTAGTATGATGTCCATTAGCCCACCTCCATAGTGATGTGAAGAATCGCTCTTTATTTTATTTCTCCATTTTCACCTTACAAATTCTTTTGGTAATAAAATCTTTGCCCTGTGTAGGGATAGTCTTGCAAGGTAAAGACTTCCTTGTAGCCATGGCTTAGATAAAAATCTGGCGCTTGAAACTGGTAAGTATTGACAAAAGCAAAACGACAGTTTCGATGCTTAGCTTCACTTTCTGCCTGTTGCAATAGTTTTGAACCGATTCCTTGTCCTCGTAATTCCTCTTTCACAAACAAATATTCGATTTCCAACCAATTTCCAAAAGTCTCTGCTACCAAGCCTGCCATAAGATTGCCCATCTCATCTTCAACATAATGATTCAGTGGCTCGCTTTCAGCCTCTTCTCTTTTGGAACGATTATAAGCACGAATCAGATTTCCTATTTCTTGCGCTTTCTGGGACGCTTTATTTTCCAATCTAAAGTGCATCCAAACCTCCTTCGAACTGTTACAGCTTGATTATAATCTTATTTCAATAGACTGTCAAACTAAAAAGAACTCACCAAGCAAAGTTGATGAGTTCATGATTTATTTCCTAAATTTCCACTGGCTATAAATTCCGAAACCGATAATCCAGATAGCAGAACCAACTGCCCCCATGAAGGTAGACTCTTGTAAAAAGAGGGTTACAAAGACAAAGATAAAGAAGAGCATGGTTAAAGGATTTAAGAAACGATACTGAGGCATGAGGTAGCCATCCGCCATGAAGTCTTGTGACTTGCGGTATTTGAGATGGGCCACCATAATCAAGATATAAATCGCGATGTAAACACCTGATGAAGACGCCGTAATCAAAGCAAAAGCATCGGAAACACCTGGCAACACATTGATAAAGGCAGCCAGAGCAATCAAGATTGCTGAAGCAATAATAGCATTTTGTGGAACATTATGGCGAGAAAGAGTATCTGCCTTGATCGCTTTTAAAAAGCGATTGGGTGAATCATGGGCAATCTGGTAGAGGTGTCGCCCTGTTGAATAGAGGGTTGAATTAAGAGCAGATGCTGCCGACGTCAAAACAACGAAGTTAATCAGAGCTGCCGCCCACTTGATACCTGCTAGCTCAAAAACCGTTACAAATGGTGAATCTGAAGAAGCAAGTTCTCTCCAGGGAATGATAGACATAATGGCTAATAGGGCTCCACCATAGAAGAAGACAATTCGGAGGGGAATTTCTTTAACTGCTTTTGGCAAAACCTGACGAGGATTCTTGGTTTCAGAAGTTGTCACTCCGATAAACTCAATCATCAGATAGGCAAAAAATACCATTTGAAAGGCCATGACAAAGTTCATAACACCGTTTGGAAAAAGAGAGAACTGATTGCTGATATTTGCCAGACTTGCAGCACCATGCGGTGTCTCAAATCCTGTCAAAACCATAAAGACCCCTGTCGCAATCATAGCTAAAATAGCCACAATTTTAACCATAGCAAACCAAAACTCGACTTCTCCAAAGAGCTTAACTGCAATCAGATTGACCAAGGCCAAAATCGTTAAAAAGACAATCTGAATTAGCCAACTAGGCCAGCTAGAAAACCAAAACTGAACATAATGCGAGATCGCAGTAATTTCTGCCATACCGATAAAGACGACAGATAACCAATAAGACCAAACTGAGAAATAACCCCAGCCTTTTCCCAAATGACGGGTGATAAAATTGATAAAGGTATGTTGTTCTGGATCCTGATACAGCATCTCTCCAACAGCCCTCATCATCAAAAACATAAAGGCTCCTGTAATCATGTAAATCAGGATGATAGAAGGTCCAGTAAGGCTGATGGAGCGACCGGCACCTAGGAAAAGACCTGTTCCGATTGTTCCCGCAATAGCCATCACCTGAACATGGCGATTGGTTAAACCACGTTCCATCTTATTTTTTTTTCTTATTTTCACTCATATAGTCTCCTATTTTATTCAAAAAACCAAAAAGGAGTTGAGCAAGTCAAGGACTCCACTACTCCTTTTTCATCCTATTCAGGCTGTTTTTTCAACCTTTAAGATTTTGACATCATAGCTACCAACTGGTGTCTCGATGGTCGCTGTATCACCAGTCTTTTTACCGATCAAGGCTTGTCCAATCGGACTTTCATTTGAAACCTTACCAGCAAAAGCATCTGCACCTGCAGAACCGACGATGATATAGACTTCTTCGTCATCTTCCCCGATTTCTTGGATCGTTACAGTCTTACCGATAGCTACCTCATCTTGGGCAACTGCATCGCTATTAACGATTTCAGCATAGCGGATTTTTGTTTCTAAACTTGAAATTTGTCCTTCAACAAAAGCTTGCTCATCCTTGGCTGCTTCGTACTCGCTGTTCTCTGAAAGGTCTCCGTATGAACGAGCAATTTTGATACGTTCTACGACTTCGGGACGACGAACGAGTTTCAACTCCTCTAATTCTTTTTCTAGTTTTTCCTTTTCTTCAAGGGTCATTGGGTAAGTTTTTTCTGCCATTTTTCTCAACTTTCTTTTCTTAATTTGTTTTTAAAACAAAATTATGTGGAAAACCACATAATTTTAGTTTGAACTACTTGATTGGGTTAGTTTGCTATTGATGTGTTCTGCAACGTTTTGATCATGTTCTTCTTTGGTCGTTGCAAAGTACACTTTACCATCTTCGACATTGGCTACAAAGTATAAGTAGTCACTCTTTGTCTGATTTACACTTGCTTCGATGGCATCCAGACTTGGACTGTCTACCGGTCCAGGCATGAGGCCAAGGTGTGTATAAACATTGTAAGGTGAATCAATCGTCGTATCAATTCCAGCATCATCCGCTAGACTAATCTTTTGACCAAGCTTGCCTTGAGCATACAGGATAGCGATGTTGCTCTGAAGTGGCATACCGAGGTTTAAGCGATTATAGAAGACACCAGCAATCTTCTTGCGATCTTCTGTCTTGGCACCTTCTTTTTCAACAAGAGAAGCGATACTGAGCAATTCATTGACTGTCAGGTTCTTTTCTTTGATCGTAGCGTAATATGGTGACAAGGCCTTATCCATAGCAGCTAACATCTCATCAATCAAACTTTCAACTGTAGTGCTTTCTTTGATGGTATAAGTTGCTGGGAAAAGGTAACCTTCTAGGCGATAACGAACGCCACTGTCTTTTGTTGGTAGACTTCCAAGCAAGTTTGGATACTTGGCTACTACTTGAGAGATAAAGGTCTCATCTTGAGCTTTTGCCAAGAAAGCATCCGCAGTAAGAGGTTCTTTAAATTCACCTTGAAGTTGCCCTACTGTTTGAGCGATTTGCTCTAATGTATATCCTTCTGGAATTGTAAGGCTTGCAAGAGCTGGTTCTTGAGGTTCAGGAGTTCCACCCTTTTGCAATTCTTGGATCAATTCATCCGTACTCATACTCTTCTTCAAGTTATAATAACCTGACTTTAAGTTGGCATGGCCATAGTATTTAGCATAAAGACTAAAGACAAGTCCATGTTTAACCAAACCAGATTTTTCCAAAGTGCTTCCAATTTCTTGAACGTTTGCTCCGTCTGGGATTTGAACCGTTACGTAGTCCTTAGAACTCGCATCAACAGGTTTCAAAGATTCTTGAACATAACCATAACCAAAGAAGCCACCAACAGCTACAAGAACTAGGAATACTAGGAAAGTTAGCAAGCAGCCTTTAGCTTTTGATCTCTTCTTTTTCTTAGCTGGCTTTGTTCCTTCACGACGACTGCGTCGTGGAGCATCCGCTAGGTTATCAACTTTCTCAACTGGAGCAGGGACTATATTCTCCACAACAGGAAGGACTGATTCTTCTTTTTTGTCATGCGTTTTATAGGAAACAGCCACTTTAGTTGGAGTAGTATTAAACTCTTTCTCTTCCTTTTTAGGCTCTACAGCATCAATCTTGGCTGGTGCAGGCTCTTCTAGTTTTGACTCTTCTGGTTCTGGTGCTGTCACTTCGCTTGATTCAAAACTTGGGCGTGGTGGCACACTTGGGGCATTTTTAAGAATTTCATCCACAGTTGATAGAGAATCTGCCATTAAATCTTCTGTGGCAAGATTGGATTCTTGTTCAGAAGGGGCAGGTGGAGTTACTTGAGAAGATGGAGTTGGTAGGGTAGTTGGACTTTCATCCTCTTTTCCTCTTCTTTCTCTCTCTCTGACTCTCTCTAAATCGCGTAAAATCTGTTCTTTAAAGCTTAATTTTTCTTCTTCTCTGGATTTCTCGCTCAAAAGCTTTACCTCCTTGTTGGCAATCCATAACATTATATCTTAAAAGTCGTAGAAAAGCAACAAAATATACCTTTCTCCAACTATATTTCTTGTTTTCAAGGCTTCCAAACCATGTTATACCAGGTCTCACCTGCATAGGTCGATTGGGATAGTCCTTCATTGACAAAACCATGTTTCTCGTAATATGAGATAAGATAATCATGACAAGTCAGGTTAATGCCTTCTCGTTCATGTTCCAAAGCGACTTCTTTTAGGGCAGTCAGCAATTTTTTGCCCACTCCCAAAGCTTGTGCCTCCTTAGCTATGGAGAGACAAGTCACAGAGATATAGCCTCCAGGTCGATGGCTATGGTCTTCTACTTCTTCCGTAAAGGACTGATCTTGTAGATGGCGATGTGGGACGACTGGACCTTCGATGTAACCAAGGATACGTCCCTCCTTTTCAGCTACGAGAAAACTGGTCTGAATTTCACGTAAATGCGCCTCAAAGACGGAACGAGGAATAGCTTCTTCAAGGGAAAAATTCTCTAGCTCTATCTCTATAATCCGATCTAAATCCGAAAATCTTGCTTGTCTGATTTTCATATTTCCTCCTGATAAAAAGGATTAGCCCAAGTCAGATACCAACAAGAACCACTGTCATATTGGCTCTCTGTCACTTCTTCCTCAACAAAGCCATTCATTTCAAAATATGATAGTAGCTCATCAGGACTCTGCAAAAGAATACCTTGATAATCTAGTTCGACAGTCACCTGTTTCAAGGCTGCAAGAAGAAGAGTTCCCAGCCCCTGTCCCCAATGATTCGGATGAATAGTCAATGATTTTATTTCTATCCATTTGGGATGAATAGACTGAGCTTCTCCTAAAACATAGCCCAGAAGCTGATTTTCATCCCCAGCTACAAGAAAGGTACCCGCAGTCTTGCGGATACTCTCTTCTAAGGATTGGCGGCTAAGTGCCTCTTCTAACGAAGGATTGGCCTCTTCAATCGCCAACATTTCTTCTAAATCTGATAAGGTAGCTTGCCTTATAGTGATTGGAATTTCCATTGGTTTTCCTTATTGGACGTTACTTGTCAAGTTAGACAAAAGACGTTCAAATGAATATTCATAGGTTTGGATGTCTCCTGCTCCCATAAAGACGTAAACAGCATTGTCATGGTCAAGGAGTGGAGATACATTTTCAACGGTGATAACTTGATTTTTCTTCGTGATCTTGCTTGCTAGGTCTTCTACCTTGACATCGCCATTGTCCACTTCACGAGCAGACCCATAGATTTGAGCTAGGTAAACGGCATCTGCCTGATTCAAGGCTTGAGCAAAATCATCTAACAAGGCAATAGTTCGAGTAAAGGTATGCGGTTGGAAGATTGCCACGATTTCCTGGCTTGGGTATTTCTGACGGGCAGCATCCAAGGTCGCGATGATTTCTGTTGGATGGTGGGCAAAGTCATCGATGATTACCGTGTCATTAACGATTTTCTCAGTGAAACGACGCTTAACACCTGAAAAAGTTTTCAAGTGTTCACGCACCAAGTCCAAATCAAAGCCAGCTGTGTAAAGAAGACCAATTACAGCTGTCGCATTCATGATATTGTGACGACCAAAGGTCGGAATGTGGAATTGTCCCAATTCTTGACCATGGAAATGAACTGTAAAGGTCGAACCAGTCGTTGAACGTAGGAGATCACTAGCTACAAAGTCATTGCCTTCAGCTTCAAACCCATAGTAATAGATTGGCGCATTGGCTGTGATCTTACGCAACTCAGCATCCTCACCGTATACAAACAAACCTTTGGTAATTTGTTTGGCATAGTCGTTAAAGGCATTGAAAACATCCTCTAGACTTGTGAAGTAGTCTGGATGGTCAAAGTCAATGTTGGTGATGATAGAATATTCTGGGTGGTAAGGCATGAAATGTCGCTCATATTCGTCTGATTCAAAGACAAAATATTTGGCATTGGCTGAACCACGACCTGTCCCGTCACCAATCAAGAAGCTGGTGTCTGTGATGTGAGACAAGACATGTGACAACATACCTGTTGTTGAAGTTTTTCCATGAGCTCCTGCCACTCCCATGCTGACAAAGTCGCGCATAAAGCTACCGAGGAATTCATGATAACGTTTGTAGCTAATGCCATTTTGGTCTGCATAGGCGATTTCAACGTTGTTATCTGGACGGAAGGCATTTCCAGCGATAATCTCCACATCACCTTGTAGGTTCTTTTCATCAAAAGGAAGAATCGCAATCCCTGCCTGCTCTAGTCCACGTTGAGTAAAGTAATATTTTTCAACGTCTGAACCTTGAACCTTATGCCCCATTTGGTGCAACATCAAAGCCAAGGCACTCATCCCTGATCCCTTGATTCCAATAAAATGATATGTTTTTGACATGCTTTTCTCCCCTACTCAGTAATTCTTGTCAGATTCAACTCTTGGGCAACCTGACGTTCCTGTTCTGTTTGCTTATTCTTTTTATTATAGATTTGACTCTTCTTTAGGAAATCATAGTTGTTCTTTTTAGCTTTTCCCGTTTGAGTTTTCGGAGTTGGAGTCGCCACTTGGCCAACCTCTTCAGCTAGAATATAGTGAGACTGGATCAAGTTTTTGCTAAACTTGGCAAGCTCACCTGGATTTTCCTTTTGAAATGGTGCTGTTGGTTGATTTCCTTGACGAACAAGTGTTGAACCATTGTGTCGTCTGGTATGACTAACATCCTGAGTCAAATACTTGGCTGAACGTTTCTTTTTCAGATCCGCACGCGCCTCTTCTCGAGCCAATTCAGCATACGTTTTTTCAACTTTTTTAGGTTCTGGAGCTGATTCTGGCTTTTTGCTAACCACTGGAGAAACCACGGTTTCTTCCTCATTGATAGGAGACCATTCCAAATAGTTCTTATCGCGGTAATCACCTTTAATATTGCTAATAAAGTCTGACTCATCGTACAAGTCCATGACTGGCATTTCGGTCAGCATGATCTCATCATCTGACACCAATGGAAATCGATCTTGTTTCATTTTGTATTTCCTTTCAACACTTCATTATAGCGTATTGTCTTGATTTTTCAAGTGCCGGCTTCAGAAATTCCCAAAATTTCACGAATTTCTGCCAGACTGAGACTCGCACGCGACTCCGTACCATCTAAAACTTGGGAAACCAAATGTTTCTTTTGTTCTTGAAGTTCTTGGATCTTTTCTTCAATGGTTCCCTTGGTAATCAAACGATAGACCTCGACCATCTGCTCCTGCCCCATTCGGTGAGCGCGCCCGATAGCCTGGGCTTCGACAGCCGGATTCCACCAGAGGTCAACCAAAATAACCGTATCAGCTCCCGTTAGATTGAGACCAACACCACCCGCCTTAAGGGAGATGAGAAAGGCATCTCTCTCCCCTTGGTTAAAGGCCTTGGTCATCTCCTGTCTATCATGAGCAGGAGTTGAACCTGTGATTTTGAAGGAGGTCAAGCCCAAGTCTGGGAGTTCTTGCTCGATTTTTTCCAACATTCCTTTGAACTGGGAGAAAATCAAGACCCGATGCCCACCATCAGCCACTTGTAGCAATAAATCTCGGAGACTATCGAGTTTACCACTAGCTCCTTGATAATCGTCCATGAAGAGGGTTGGCGTATCGCAGATTTGACGCAAACGCATGAGGCCAGATAAGATTTCTACCCGACTTCTCTGGAATTCTTGATCTGTCACTTGCGCTAGGCGGTCTCGCATCTGTTGCAACTGGGCTAGATAGATGGCCTTCTGCTGGTCTTCCAGTTCATTTTTATAGACGACTTCGATCAGATCAGGCAGTTCTGTAAGAACTTCTTCTTTCTTACGCCTCATGACGAAGGGTTTGATAAACTGCGCTACGCGCTCAGCTGGTAATTTCATAAACTCCTTTTTACTTGGCAAGAGCCCCGGAAGTACAATTTGAAAGATAGACCACAACTCTCCTAAATGGTTTTCGATGGGCGTACCTGACAAAGCAAAAACTGCTGGCACCACAAACTGGCGCAAACTCTGAGCAATCTTGGTTTGGGCATTTTTCATGACCTGGGCTTCATCTAAGAAGAGAAAATCAAAAGCCATCTCTTGATAAAGCTCGCTGTCTTGACGAAAGGTCGCATAGCTAGTCACATAGATTTGGTGATTTTCAGAAAGAATCGCTTCTCGATTCGCTTTTAAACCATGCACGACAGCCAAATCCAACTGTGGGGCAAATTTCCTGAATTCATCTGCCCAATTGTAGATCAAACCTGACGGCGCTAAAATCAAGACCCGAGTATCTTTTGTCACCTGACTAGTCAAAAAAGCAATAGTCTGCAACGTTTTTCCTAGTCCCATATCGTCTGCCAAGATACCTCCAAAGCCATAGTGATGAAGCATCTGGAGCCAACGAACACCCTTTTCCTGATAATCTCTCAAACTCGCCTGCACCCGTATATCTCCCAAAGGAAAGTCCTCTGGATGGGTTAAATCATGAGCTAAATGCTGAAATTCCTCTGAGAAGGAGATCCTATCTCGACCTTCGAACAACTGAGACAAACTGTAAGCTAAGGATTTCCGAGCCTGAAAAGAACCATCTTTTAGCTCAACCCCCAGTTCCTGTAAATTTTGACGAATCTGCTTGGTTTCCTCATCAAAAAAGTACACTTGGTCAGAAGAACTGATATAGAAATCCTGATTGCTGGTCAGGGCTTTAAGAGCTTGATCAATCTCTTCTTGGGCGATCCCTTGGAAATCGAACTGGATTTCCAACAGTCCTCTCTTGGACTCAATCTGAACCTGAGGAGCTTGGACACTGTAGAGCTGATTCATTTCATCAGACAAGAAGACCTGACCCAACTTCTCAAAAGCTGGAATCGTATGGTGAAAGAAAGAATAAACTGCCTCTGGCTTCAAAGCCTGTCTCCAAGACTGAAAATCAGCCTCAAAACCAGCCCCTAAACTAACTTGAAATATCTGGCTTTCCAAGACGGCATCGCTTGAAAATGGTAATTGTTCCAGCTGTTGCTGACTAGTCACCTTAACATCTCCATAGTCAAACTGGATATCCAAGCGGATGCGGCCGTCATCCTCCCTATCAAAGTAAAAAATTGGTGAAAAGGGTCTGGTTTGCAAGCGCTCAGGAGCAGAAACTGTGCCAAGCTGTCCAAACAAAAGCAAACAGGCTGCCAGACGGTCACGATCACTGTTATCAAACTGGAGGCATTTTCTCCCTCTCTCCTCCTGAGGAAGCTCCTTGATTTCCTTTAGGAGGCTGATTTGTTTAGGGTTTAAGAGATAAAGATTCCCCTTACGAAATAGAACTGCTCCCCCATAGAATACGTTGACTCGCTCACTTTCAGAAATCTCCATCTCAAAATAATCGGGATACTCCTGCACGGAAAAAGAGAACAGTTCTGCATCTGGATCTAAATCATGAAAGAGAAGATTTTCATAACTTGTAATCTGGTGTTCAAAATGAAAATCTTCCAAGTTCATCAGCAACTCCACTCCCTGCTCAAAAAAGGTCAGAGGGAAAAAGAGGTGACGACCTTGATTGGGGAAAAAGAGGTCTTGACTCAGTCCCTCCTCAATCAAGCCACATAAAAAAGTAAGAACTTCTTGACTAGCTGTATCAAAAGCATCCCAAGACAAGTCATTTTCATAGTGTTTCCCAATCATGTATGGCTTTCGATAGACTAAGACCTTCAAAAAGAGAGGGATGTCACGAATGACATAATATTTTTGACTATCAACTAAACCGATTCGGAGAGTCCAAAGGAGGCGATTGGTTCCAGCTTCTACCTGGCCTTGAGCCGACAAAGTGTAGATTTTCTCTCGTTTTTGAGGTTGGATACGTTTCAAAAAACTACCGCCAAAACTAACCTTGGTTTCGACCTCTTCTTGCTCTTCATGTCCTTTTTCTAAGGCTTGTAGAATCACCTGGCCTTCTTCATCATTCTTCAGATAATGCTCGAGCGCTGCTAGGTGAACACAGTAACCTCTTTTTTGGAAAAAATCGCAAGCACAAAAAACCAGATCATCCTCTAAACTGTAGCGCAAGTCTTCTCCCGCCACACGAGTATAGAGGCGATTCCCTTTTTCCTTGATAATCTCAATATTGCCTGTTTCATAGAGTGTAACCCCCTCCATGCGCAACTTTCCCGGAATCAATTTAGCCATAGTTACCCCTTTATCTTATCTTTTCATTATACCACATTTTCCCCTACGAAAATAGCCTTCTAGGAAGACTTCTCTCCTAGAAGGCTGGATTTTTAAAGTGTAGCAAAAGTGGTCACGATGCGTTGGCAAACCTCTTCCAGTACTGACTTCGGCATGGCTACATTGAGGCGGGCATGTAGCTTTCCTTCCTCCCCAAAGTCCAAACCTCGGTTCAAGATAACCTTGGCTTCATTCTTCAAAAGCTCTTGCAAGCGGTCATCCGTTAGGTCATAGGCTGAAAAATCAAGCCAAATCAAGTAGGTGCCTTGCGGTTTCATGACCTTGATTTTAGTCTCTTTTCCAAATAGATCCACCACATAATTGATGTGGTCTTCAAATACTTGCTTGAGTTCTTCTAGCCAATCCTTGCCATAACGGTAGGCAGCTTCTGTCGCCAAATACCCCAAGCCAGAGATTTCATGTTGGTTATTGGCCAACTGGCGTTTTTGGAAAGCAACACGAAGCTTTGGATTTTCAATGACAGCATAGGAATTTTTCGTTCCAGCAATATTAAAGGTCTTGGTAGCACTGCTCAAGATAAGGGCAAAGTCTTTAAAGTCTGGATCAATGGTGTTGAAAGACTGGTGTTTGTGACCAAAGAGGGCCAAATCTTGGTGAATCTCATCTGAAACCAACAAAACACCATGTTTTTGGCAGAGATGACCAATCTTTTCTAACACTTCCTTTTCCCAAACACGTCCACCAGGATTGTGGGGATTACAAAGAATATAGAGTTTCACATCCTCTCCCACCAATTCCTTCTCCAACTGGTCAAAGTCAATCTCAAACAGCCCATCCTTTTCCACCAAAGAATTGGTAATCAATCGGCGATTGTTCAGTTTGACACTGCGGGCAAAAGGTGGATAGACCGGTGTGTTAATCAGGACAGCCTCACCTTCTTTTGTAAAGGCTTGAATGGCTGTTGAAATAGCTGGCACCACTCCCTCGATAAAGACAAGGGCATCCTTGTCAAAGTGATACCCATGTTGGCTGACTTCCCATTCTTGAACCGACTCAATCAAAGCGTCGCTTGCATAAGTATAACCATAGACCAACCGATCCGCATAGGTTTGTACGGCTTGTCGAATCTCAGGTAAGACTACAAAGTCCATATCCGCTATCCAGGCTGGTAGAACTTCTCGATCAGCTTCTGCCTCTTTCCATTTATAGGTATGATGCCCAAAACGATTGGGCAGGCTTGTAAAATCATATTTTCCCATCTTTGTCTTATCCTTCCAAGGCTTGGCGCAAATCCGCAATCAAATCTCTAACATCCTCGACCCCAATGGACAAACGCAAGAGATCATCTGTCAATCCATAGGAATGGCGAACTTCTGCTGGAATATCCGCATGGGTTTGCGTCGTCGGATAGGTGATCAGACTCTCAACCCCACCCAAACTTTCCGCAAAAGAGAAGACCTTCAAGCTATTTAAAATATGAGGAATACGTTTTTCATCCACTACTTTAAAGGAAATCATGCCTCCACGGCCTGTATAGAGCACTTCCTTGACAGCAGGTGAATTCTTCAAAAAGGCAACCACTTCTTGGGCATTGGCTGTTGAACGCTCCATACGAAGAGACAAGGTTTTGAGACCACGAATCAACTGATAACTATCAAACGGTGACAAGACAGCACCTGTCGTATTGAGATTGTAAAACAGTTGTTCATATAGTTCTAAACTATTAGTCACAACCACCCCAGCCAAGACATCGTTGTGCCCTGCTAGATACTTGGTGGCTGAATGAAGAACAATATCCGCACCGTCTTCAATCGGACGTTGGTAAATCGGGCTGTAGAAGGTATTGTCCACCACCACTTTGGCACCCTTAGCATGAGCTAGTTTTGCTAGTTTTGCAATATCAAATTCCAACATCAAAGGATTGGTTGGCGTTTCGATATAGAGAACATCCACATCTTTCTCTAACTCAGCAATCAACTCTGCTTCCGTATTAGCATAGGTGAAATGGAAACGACCTTCCTGCTCGACTTGGTTGAACCAACGGAAAGAACCCCCATAAAGGTCACGCACTGCCAAGACTTTACTTCCTACCGGAAAAACACTAAAGGCCAGTACAATCGCAGCCATACCTGAGCTCGTCGCTAGGGCATAGTCTGCTGATTCGATTGCAGCCAAGACTTCCTCCGCCTTACTGCGAGTTGGGTTTTTAGTACGCGTATAGTCAAAACCAGTAGACTGACCGAACTCTGGATGCTGATAAGTGGTTGAAAAATGTAGTGGCGTCACCAAAGCACCTGTCGCCTTATCTGACTTGATTCCCGCCTGGGCCAAAATTGTGTTGATGTGTAGTTCTTTGCTCATACAATACCTCCAAATCTATAGTAACTATTGTACCACTTATTTTCGCCAACTCATTTTCTTCTTTTCAAGAGCTAGTTATAGTTTCAAACTATACAAAAACGATAGTTCCTTGAGAAACTATCGTTTTTCCTGTTGAATAGACTGGTTATTTAACGTGTTTTGCCAGTTCTTCTTGGGCTTTTTTATTTGATTCTTCTTTTTCTTTCAGCCATTTTTCTTTAGCTTTTTCATACTCATCAGCCGTTACAGTCTTATCTTGTAACTTGAGGTACTTGTATGATTCCACACCCTTATTTCCTGCTTGTGAGAATGGTGCTGAGAATGGAACTGTCTTTCTCAAGCTAGGTGTTCCACCAAGGGAAACGTTTGGAATTGCAAGGGCGCTATCAACGAGCCAAGCTTGAATTTCTGCATATTTTTCATAACGTTTCGCTGGATCTTGCTCCTTGTTAGCTTCTTCTAACATTTGAGTGTAAGTATCCAGACCAACTGCCTTAGCCTTGTCATTGACCTCACCTGGTTCTAGACCAAGGTTTTGCAACATACCGCCGTTATTTACATTTAGGATATCTAGATAGCTTGATGGATCCAAGTAGTCAGCACTCCAACCGCCATTATAGATATCAAAGTCTTTTTGAGCTGCCGTTTGAGCGAGGTAGCTAGAATTATCGAAGTCATCTGTTGATAATTGTTGGATATCAATAACCACATTCTCAGCTCCTAGAACAGATTCGATGGATTGTTTTAAAGAACTTGCTTCAAGTACACCTTTTTTAGCTGATTGGTCAACTGATACATCCAAGTGAATTGGGAATTGCACACCCTTAGCTTCCAATTCTTTCTTAGCTTCTGCAAATTTAGCTTTAGCCTTGTCAGGATTGTAGTATGGATCTTGCGCGTCTGCAAAGTTGATGCCTTGCCATTCTTGACCATAGTTGACCATCTTTTCTGAAACAACATCGCCAAAGTCTTTTCCGTTGATACTTACAAATGTAGGAGGTACCACTAGGTTACGAATAATCTTCGTTGCTCCATCTTCCCCTTGAGATTGAGCTCCATAGGCTGTACGGTTATAAGCATAGTTGAAGGCTTGACGGAAGTTTTTATTCAGAACTGCTTCTTGTGTTGATTTCTTTTCGATATCTGAGGACTTAGAAGTGAAGTTATAAGATTTTCTGTCCAAGTTAAAGTTCAAGTAATAAGAAGTTGCGGTTTGCATACTATAGATGATGTTATCCTTGTTCTTCTCTTTAATTCCTTCAAAGCTTGAGCTATTTGGATAGAGACGCGCGTAGCTGTAGATTCCTTCTACAAAGTTACGAGCTAGGGCATCTTGGTCACTACCATCATAGTAAGTCAATTTCACATCGTCCACAAAGACATTTTTAGCATCCCAGTAGTTCGGATTTTTCTTGTATTCGATAACAGATTTTGAAACAAATGATTTCATCAAGAAAGGTCCATTGTACAAAATGCTAGAAGGGTCTACCTTACCAAAATCATCCCCTTTTGATTTCAAGAAATCCGCATTGACAGGGAAGAGAATGGTTGAAGTTGTTTTAGAGTTCCAATAAGATTCTGGACGTGTCAAAGTGTACTGAACTGTTTGGTCATCAATCGCCTTCACACCGACAGTTGAAAAGTCTGTTGTTTTACCGTTGATATAGTCATCCAAACCTGCTACAGACTCTTGAACCAAGTACAAGGCTTCAGATTTTTTATCTGCCGCATATTTCAAACCTGTCACAAAGTCTTGAGCAGTTACAGGTGCGTATTCTTCACCTTCGTTTGTATACCACTTGGCATCTTTACGAAGTTTGTAGGTATAAGTCAAACCGTCCTTGGAAACAGTCCAATCCTCTGCCAAAGATGGAACATAGTTACCATATTGGTCATTTTCCATCAAACCATCTACCAGATTGGTAACGATATCATTAGTTGTTGCACGGTTCTCTGCTAGATAGTTCAAACTAGATGGATCACTAGAATAGACATAGTTATATGTTTTAGATGAACTTGCTGAGTTCCCACATGCGCTTAATAGGATACCCGCGCTTAACACGACACCTGCCAGTGTCAGATACTTGGCCTTAGACTTTTTCATTTCCAGAACCTCCTGTTTTAGATATTTGCCTTATTATACAGCTTTAGTTTTATTTAGTCAAGCAATTCCTGTCACAAAAGGTCGAAATTATATTATTTTCTCTACAAATTTTAGAATTTTATCTATTTCGTTAGGTATATGCAATGAGTAGTGTAATATTTTTACCTCTTATTCCTAAGTGCTTTAAAAACTGTCTTGTAATTTGGATATTCTCTTTGGTAGTGATTAATAAACAGTAAGACATCATTAAGTTCTTTAGAGCGTTTAGAAATGGAAGTCCATCAAAAATAAAATTGACGAGGTCTCCCCTCCTTTTCAGACAGTGTTTTAAACTTTTCTCTAATCCAAATCCTACATCATAATATCCTTGAATCCCTTGATTCCAATATCAAGTTGGAGACAATCAGCAAGAATATAAGATGTCTAGTATTTGATTTTCAAAATTTCAAAAATTTAGAATGATAATTCTCGTTACTTTGAATGTTAGAAAAGAGAGAGAAACGATCTGATTCTCTCTCATGCTTAGTTAGATGCCACTCCCCACAGTTGACAAAGAGCCCAAAACCCCAGATAGCCTTAGGCCATCTGGGGTTTTTGTTTTCATCGCTAAAATGATATCAACAATTTCATTTTAGTCGATTTTTGGGACTTAGTCTTCTAAATCCATTTCAGAAGCTGCTGATTTCTTCTTCTTGCCAAGAAGAGAGGCAGTTGCCAAGGCAGCTACTCCTAATCCAAGACCAGCAAATTGGTTACTTGCAGTTCCTGTATTTGGAAGTCTTCTACCGTTTGAATGTCCTGGTCCAGCAGGTTGTTGTGCAGGAGCTTGCGAGTGGTTCAATGCACTTGAGATTGAAGCACTGTCAGACAAGCTAGCTGAGGCGTTTGCACTATCGCTCAATGATGTACTTACAGACACACTGTGTGAAGCTGAATCGCTTGCAGTTCCTGAATTTGATACACTACCTGGGCCAGTGCTTGTACTTGCTGAGTGGAAGCCTCCACCTGGTATTGGTGTCTTGCTTGCGTTGGCTGATGCTGATTGACTTGCGCTCACGCTTGTGCTTACAGATGCAGAATCGCTGGCTGATGCATTCGCTGCGTTGGCTGATGCTGATTGACTTGCGCTTACGCTTGTGCTTACAGATGCAGATTCGCTCGCTGATGCATTCGCTGCGTTGGCTGATGCTGATTGACTTGCGCTTACGCTTGTGCTTACAGATGCAGATTCGCTCGCTGATGCATTCGCTGCGTTGGCTGAAGCTGATTGACTTGCGCTTACGCTTGTGCTTACAGATGCAGATTCGCTAGCGCTTGTACTCAATGATGCGCTGGTTGAAGTTGATTCATTTCCTCCAGCATTCGATGTTGAAATGCTATCGCTCAAGGATACACTTGCTGAAGTACTAAATGAAACTGATGTACTTTCACTTACAGATGCAAGGTAGCTAGGAAGGTTAAACTCTGGCTTAGATTCGCTTGCTGGTTCACCCTTACTATAGCTGAATGAGTTAGATTGTTGTGACACACTTGTACTCAAACTGCTTGAAACGCTATCGCTAAGTGATTTAGATGTGCTTGCTGAAGTAGATTCATTTCCACCAGCATTGCTTGCACTGATTGAAGCAGAAATGCTGTTGCTCAAGCTTGTTGAATCAGATACTGATGCACTGATTGAAGCAGAGATGCTGTTGCTCAAGCTTGTTGATGCTGAAGCTGAGGCACTACGTGATGCAGAATCGCTGTTGCTTGCACTTGTGCTTGCTGATTCAGATGCACTGATTGAAGCAGAGATGCTGTTGCTCAAGCTTGTTGATGCTGAAGCTGAGGCACTACGTGATGCAGAATCGCTGTTGCTTACGCTTGTGCTTGCTGATTCTGATGCACTGATTGAAGCAGAAATGCTGTTGCTTACGCTTGTTGAATCAGATACAGACGCACTTGTTGATGCTGAAGCACTGTTGCTTGCGCTTGTGCTTGCTGAAGCTGAAGCACTGATTGAAGCAGAGATGCTGTTGCTCAAGCTTGTTGATGCTGAAGCTGAGGCACTACGTGATGCAGAATCGCTGTTGCTTACGCTTGTGCTTGCTGATTCTGATGCACTGATTGAAGCAGAAATGCTGTTGCTTACGCTTGTTGAATCAGATACAGACGCACTTGTTGATGCTGAAGCACTGTTGCTTGCGCTTGTGCTTACTGATTCTGATGCAGACTTGCTTGCTGAGTCAGATGTTGATGCACTGTTGCTTACGCTTGTGCTTGCTGAGTTAGAAGCACTGATTGAAGCAGAGATGCTGTTGCTTACGCTTGTTGAATCAGATACAGACGCACTTGTTGATGCTGAAGCACTGTTGCTTGCGCTTGTGCTTACTGAGTCAGATGCAGACTTGCTTGCTGAGTCAGATGTTGATGCACTGTTGCTTGCGCTTGTGCTTGCTGAAGCTGAAGCACTACGTGATGCAGAATCACTGTTGCTTACGCTTGTGCTTGCTGAGTTAGAAGCACTGATTGAAGCAGAGATGCTGTTGCTTACGCTTGTTGAATCAGATACAGACGCACTTGTTGATGCTGAAGCACTGTTGCTTGCGCTTGTGCTTACTGAGTCAGATGCAGACTTGCTTGCTGAGTCAGATGTTGATGCACTGTTGCTTGCTGATTCAGATGCACTGATTGAAGCTGAGGTGCTGTTGCTCAAGCTTGTTGACGCTGAAGCTGAGGCACTACGTGAAGCTGATTCACTGTTGCTTACGCTTGTGCTTACTGATTCTGATGCAGACTTGCTTGCTGAGTCAGATGTTGATGCACTGTTGCTTGCGCTTGTGCTTGCTGAGTTAGAAGCACTGATTGAAGCTGAGATGCTGTTGCTCAAGCTTGTTGACGCTGAAGCTGAGGCACTACGTGAAGCTGATTCACTGTTGCTTACGCTTGTGCTTACTGATTCTGATGCAGACTTGCTTGCTGAGTCAGATGTTGAAGCACTTGTGCTTGCTGATTCAGATGCACTGATTGAAGCAGAGATGCTGTTGCTCAAGCTTGTTGAATCTGATACAGATGCGCTTGTTGACGCTGA